>JBASRI010000339.1:0-4445 GCA_049273755.1 Thermoanaerobaculia bacterium | reverse complement strand
TCGAGCGTCTCGAGCCCTAGATTCGCCCGGCTGCGCGCGACCTGGTCGCGCAGGTAGCCGGGCGCGATGCAGTGGCAGCTCTGCGCGATCTCGTCCGCCGGGGCGAGGCCCGGCGCGAGGAAGGACTCCTGCACGTAGAGCCGCGCGGGCCGCGGATCCTCCGCGTCGTGGGGCAGGTAGCCGCCCTTGGTCGAGACGAAGACCTCGTCTCGCGCCGCGCGGCCCTCGGCGAACGCCTTCGCCAGCGCGCGTCCGATCGCGCGCTCGCTCCTCTGTCCCCGGTAGTTGATCGCCGTGTCGAAGACGTTGATCCCGGCCGCAAGCGCAGCCGCGACGGCCGACTCGTAGCCGGCGTCCGTCGCCGTGTCCTCGTCACCGAGATACGTGCCCAGGCCGATCGAGGACAGGGAGAGCCCCGCGGCCAAGCGGAAGTGGCCCGGAGCGGCGCCCGCGCGGTCCGCGAATCGCTTCGTTCCTTCGAGAGTGGCTCGTCCCGCGATCACGCCGCGGAGGCTATCAGAGCAGGCTCCTAGACGTACGAGCGGTTCAAGAACTCCAGATTTGGCCAGCCGGCGCCGAGGATCGCCGCGGAGTCCGCGCCGAGCCAGTCCGAGAGCACCGTTCCGTAATAAGAGCGAAAGTCGTTCTGGATTTGCAGGTTCCCGTTGGCGTCCAGGTGCGCCAGGTCCGGAGGCTCGCCGTGGATGCCGGGGACGACGGCGTCGCCGACCACGAAGTGGGGCGCGGCGGTGCCATGATCCGTGCCGTTGGAGCCGTTGTCCTGGGCGCGGCGGCCGAACTCGGACCAGGTCATCAGCAGCATGTCGTGGGACTTGTTGTGACCGTCGAGATCGTCGAAGAAGGCCTTGATCGAATCGGACACGTCGGTCAGCAGCGGGTTGTGGTCCACGTTCTCGCCCGAGTGGTTGTCGAAGCCCCCGTAGGTGACGTAGAGGATGCGCGCGCCGACGTCGGCGTTGACGATCTGGGCGATGAGTTGCAGGCCCGCGCCCAGCGCGTTTTCAGGATAGGCGCCCATCGACACGTATCCGGTGCCGACGGTCTGGAGAATGTCCGAGGAGGAGATCGCGTCCTGGCCCACGCCGGAGAGAACCGCCGGCGAGGTTTCGATCTCGTACTCCTCGCCGTTGGAGGCGAGGAACGCGCTCACCTGATTGTTGGAGTCACCGGGGTAGGCGCCGTCGGTCTGGTACTGATAGCTCGCCAGCGTCAGGAACGTTGGGACACCCACGCTGTCCGAGAGCAGCGTGCGCGGGAGATTCTGGGAGATCGCCGCGCAGGACAGCGGGTTCTGGGTCTTCGAGAGGACCGTGTCGGCCCACCGGCCGAGCCACCCCCGCCGCTGCGCCAGAAGCGGGTCCGCGGTGTGCCAGACGTCGCGGGCTGCGAAATGCGACAGGCTCGAGTTGGGATAGCCGACGTTGGTCACGAGCG
Source organism: Thermoanaerobaculia bacterium (assembly GCA_049273755.1). Taxonomy (GTDB): domain Bacteria; phylum Acidobacteriota; class Thermoanaerobaculia; order UBA5066; family Gp7-AA6; genus DAHUXD01. Next base: position 2,990 of record JBASRI010000339.1, on the reverse strand, counting down.
CCACGCGGTGGGCGTCCCAGAGAGACTTCAACCCCGTCATCACGGGGTTCAAGCCCAGCCGCCCATCGAGCGGCAGCACAGTGCCGACGGGAATCCCGATCCGCGAGCGCAGCTGCGGATACAGGGCGTCGGCGTACGGGACGACGGTGTTCAAGCCGTCGTTGCCCCCCATCAGCTCCAGAACCACGAGCGTGCGGTTCGGGTTCGCCGCGCCGACGGACTCTTCGAAGTGGCGCGCGGCGGCCACGGCCCATCGCGGCACCATCGCGGAGACGGTCACGAAACCCGTGGAGCGGATCAGAAAGTCGCGGCGAGAAAAGGCCATGGCATCTCCCGGTTTCAGGCCAGGTGAAAGGACGGGCTCGTGAGCAGGACGTGCACGAGCCCGCGCACCTTCTTGTCGACGTTGCCCGACGTGTTGGTCCAGGTCCCGAGCGCCCCGTCGTCGTTGCGGTTCATGTAGTCGATCCACGCCGCGCGCAGCTGCGCCGACGCGTCCTCCACGTTCAGGCGCGCCGCCACGAGGTCCACCACCTTCTCGGCCGTCGAGGCGTCCTGCCCGGCGAGCAGCGCCGCGGGATCGAAGCGCGTCCCTCCCGTCCCGCGGTTGGTGCAAAGCGTGTTGGACAGCGAGGCGCGCGCGAAGAGCGAACCGGTGTTCAGCCAGCTCTCTCCCCAGTCCCAGCCCTTCGCGTCCGAGGGGTTGAACAGGGTCTGGCCCATGCCTGAAAGCGCGTTGGAGGCCGCCGAGAAGTCGCTCTCGCCCCCGAGCATGCGGACCGAGGCCACCGCATACTCGACGGGACTGCGCACCCAGGCTTTGCGGGTGTGGGCGGCGTAGAACTCGGGGTTCAGGAGAATGGCGCGGACGACCTCGCGGATCGAGTGTCCGGTCGACAGGTACACGTTCTGCAGCTCGTCCACCACGTGGGCAGGGGCGTAGGTCCCGGCGAAAAAGGCCCACAGCTTGCCGCCCAGGAACCGACCCGAGACCGAGCCGGCGGAGTCGGTGTGGTTCACGATGACGTCGAGCGCGCCGTACCCGTCGAAGTTACCGGTCTTGCCGAGGATGGTCTTGGCGCCGTCGTCGTGGAGCTCGGGGCGGTTCACGAAGTTCGCCGCGTTGTAATCGGTCGCGCGGCTGTAGTTGGCGACCGTCCAGCCGGTCAGCGCTCGCGCGGTCTCCCGCACATCCTCTTCACCGTAGTGCCCGATGCCGAGCGTGAAGAGCTCCATCAGCTCTCGGGCGTAGTTCTCGTTGGGGCGCCCCACGCGGTTGGTGGCGTTGTCGAGCCAGACGAGCATCGCCGGGTCCTGCGAGATCGCGACGACGAGGTCGTCGAACTTTCCCATGGCGTACCGACGCTCGGTCTGGTTCTGGTTCAGGAGGAGCGTCTCGCCCCGGACCTTGGAGATGCCCGAGGTCCAATGGAGGTTCCAGAAGTACGTCATCTTCTCTTCGAGGGGCCGGGGAGAGAACGCCATCCGGTCGAGAAACCAGCGCTGAAGGCCGGAGACCCGCAGCAGGTTGTATCCCCTGCCCAGGAGGGCGGCCTCGTAGGCCGCGGTGCTGACCGACTCGTAGTCGACCAGGGAGGCGACGGCGCTCTCGGCTCCGCGCGCGTAGAGGTCCTCGATCTCGGCCGGGGTGCCGCCGAAGCCCGCTCGGCGCAGCAGGTGCGCCGCCGCGTCCCGGGTCCAATCGATGCCCATGGGAACCTCCCCCTGGGCGATGGACGAGGAAGCGAAGGTCCGGTTTACAGCACCGGGAGCGGAATCCCGTGCGTCCTGGTCGTCCCCTGTAAGCGATCGTTCCAGCGCCCGGGGATCGGGGTCGCGCACCCGGGGCAGACGCCGTCCTTCATAAGGTTCTTTCGCACCCGGAAGCCGACCCGCTCGATGACCGTCTTGCCGCAGCCGGGACAGCGCGTGTTCTCCCACGGGCCCACGCGTCCGGGGATGTTCCCGGCGTAGACGTAGCGCAGACCCTCGGCCGTCCCGATCTCGCAGGCTCGCACGAGCGTCTCGACCGGCGTCGCGCCGCGGTCGGTCATCTTGTAATCCGGGTGGAAGGCCGTGACGTGCCAGGGGATATCCCTGGAGATCGAGGCGATGAACCGCGCCGCCCGCGTCAGCTCCTCCTCGGAGTCGTTGAACTCCGGGATCACCAGCGTGAGGACCTCGAGCCAGATGCCGCGCTCGTGGATCCCGGCGATCGTGTCGAGGACGTTCTGCAGGACGCCGCCGAGCTGCCGGTAGTGCTTGTCGTCCATGGACTTCAGGTCGACCTTGTAGAAGTCGATCCAGGGCCGGATGTAGTCGAGCACCTGGGGCGTCCCGTTGCCATTGGAGACGTAGCCCGTGTAGAGGCCCTTCTCCTTCGCGGCGCGGAACACCTCGACCGCCCACTCGGAGGTGATCAAGGGCTCGTTGTACGTCGAGACGATGGTGGGCGCGCCGCTCTCGCGGGCGAGCGCGACGAGCTCGGCGGCCTCGACGTCGCGCGGCGAGCCGACGGCCTCGGGATCGCGGATCGACTGCGACGTGAACCAGTTCTGGCAGTACGCGCAGTGCAGGTCGCATCCGAGCATGCCGAAGGAGAGGGCGTCGGAGCCGGGCAACGCGTGGAAGAACGGCTTCTTCTCGATCGGATCGCACTGCAGTGCGCCGACGTAGCCCCGCGGAACCCGCAGCTCGCCGTCGCGTCGGTACCGGACGCGGCACACGCCCTCTCGCCCCTCGGGCAGCGGGCAGCGATGCCCGCACGAGAGACAGCGCAATCGTCCGTCGGGAAGCGTCTCGACCAGCTCGGGCGCGGCGGGTGCCGTGCGGCGCGCAAGCGTTACGGCGACCGGGGAGGGGGCGGCCATGAAGGAGCTCCAGTGAAGGATAACCCGGGACCGGTTGGCGAAATGCCCCGGCGTTTCCGTGGGTTATCATCCGCCGACGGCATGAAGCGCCCGGTTCTCCTTTTTCCGGTCCTCCTCGTG
>JBASRI010000334.1:0-2257 GCA_049273755.1 Thermoanaerobaculia bacterium | reverse complement strand
GACGAGGAACGCCTACGCCGCGGCGTGGCCGCCCTCGAGGGGCGAGGATATCGCGTCGCGCTCGCCGACAACGTGCGTTCCCGAAGCGGCTTCCTGGCCGGCTCCGACGAGGAGCGCGCGGCCGGCTATCGGGATCTGCTCGCGCGTCCCGACGTCGACGCGATCGTGTTCGCGCGGGGCGGATACGGGGCCTCGCGGATCCTGCGTTTTCTGCGCGCCGACGAGATCGCCTCGCGCCCCCGCGTTCACGTCGGTGGCTCGGACCTGACCGCGCTCTTCGCGTTTCTCGCCGCGCACGCACGCCTCGTGACGTTTTACGGACCCATGGTCGCCGTGTCGATGGCCGACGCCGAGGGGCTGGACTGGGAAGCGGTGCTGGGCGGAGCGCTCCCCGAGCCCCACGCCTTCGGCCCGGGCGACGTGCTCGCCGGGGGGTACGGGGAGGGGCCGCTTCTCGGGGGCTGCCTGTCGCTGCTCGCCTCGCTCGCCGGGACTCCGGAGGCGCCCGACCTGTCCGGCGCCGTGCTTTTCTGGGAAGACGTGGGCGAGGAGACGTACCGGCTGGATCGAATGTTGACCCAGCTGGAACGGTCGGGTACCCTCGATGGACTGCAAGCCATGATCATCGGCTCGATTTCGCCCGGCGCCCGCGGCGGGGGCGAGACCCCCGAGGCCGTCGGTGCGTGGCTGGAGGACCGGTTCGCCGGCGCTCCTTACCCGGTCGTGCGCAATTTTCCGGCCGGCCACCTGGCCACGACGCGCACGCTGCCCCTCGGCGTCCCGGTGAGGCTGGACGCGGACCGCGGCCGCCTCGAGTTCTCCAGCCCCGGGACCCTCTGACGCCGATGCCCTCGGTCAAGGCCGTCTTCAAGTCGGGGCCGGGCGGCGGCGGTGGCAAGAATCCGCTCGAGAAGTTCCTGGTCACCCATCCCATGGGCGAGATCATCTTCTCCGAGGGCGACATCGGCACCGAGATGTACATCGTCCAGTCGGGGACGGTGGAGCTCCTGAAGGCGATCGGCGGCGAGACCAAGGTGCTCGCCACGCTGGAGAAGGGGGACTTCTTCGGCGAGATGAGCGTCCTCGAAGACGTCGCCCGGACCGCCTCGGCCCGCGCCAAGACGGACGTCGAGCTCGTGCGCATCAACGGGGCCACCTTCGACGCCATGCTCAAGTCCAACGCCGAGATCGCGGTGCGCATGATGCGCAAGCTCTCCCGGCGGGTGCGCGAAGTGACGTCGATGCTCGAGGAGGCGCTCGGGCGCCAGGTCGCCGAAGAGGAGAAGCCCGCCCAGCGCCGGCCGGCTCCGCAGCGCGACGCCTGCCGCCTCATCGGCGAAGACCCGGGCTCCGAGTTCTTCCTGAATCGCGAGGGCGACACGCTGGTGGGCCGCGGCGATCCGGTCACCGGCATCACGCCCGACGTGGACCTGACACCGCTCGATCCGCAGCGCTCGACCTCGCGGCGGCACGCCAAGCTCTACCAGATGTCCGACACGTACTACATCATGGAAGAGATCGGGGTGATGAACGGCACGTACGTCAACGGCAACCGCCTGGCGACCGGGGTCCCGGTCGCCGTGGGTAATGGAGACGTTCTGAAGTTCGGCCTGGTGTCGCTGACGTTCCAGGCTCCCGGGACGAACTGACTCCCCGCCCCCTCGCCCCGCCTTCCTCGATTCGCCTGCGCGATCCGGTCTCCCGCGTTCCGGGCATCGGCGCGGCGCGGGCGGCCAGGCTCGCCGCCGCGGGAATCGTCACGGTCGCGGATTTCCTCCTGGCGATTCCGTTTCGCTACGAGGACCGCCGGCACTTCGCCTCGGTGGCGGGCCTGGAGTGGGGGAGAGCCTCGACACTCCTCGTCCGCTTCCAGGGCGTCCGGGCGACGCGGATGCGGCGCGGACTCTTCCGCGTGGAAGCGGTCGCCGACGACGGGACCGGCGCCGTGCGCGTGGTCTGGCACAACCGATATCCCTCCTTCGCAAGAGCGCTCGCCGACCGGCGAGCCGCACTCTACGGGACGCCGGTGGCCACCGCGCGCGGCGAGATGCGGATCGAGAACCCCGAGACCGAGCTCTTCGACGCCGGCGAGGAAGCCGACCCGCTGCACTCGGGCCGGATCGTGGGCATCTACCACCGCGTGGCCGACATTCCGGCGCGCGCCTGGCGCACGCTGGCTCGCCGCGCCCTCGATCATCTGGCCCCAGACTTCCGAAGTCTGTCCGCGGATCCCGCGCTGATCCGCGCGGCCCTCGAG
>JBASRI010000333.1:0-6130 GCA_049273755.1 Thermoanaerobaculia bacterium | reverse complement strand
CGTAGTAGCCCAGCCCCGACCACGCCGCGAGCACCTGCTCCTCGCTCGCGCGGGCGAGCGCGGCGACGTCGGGGAAGCGCCGCAGAAAAGCCTCGTATCGTCCGCGCACCGCCCCGACCGTGGTCTGCTGGAGCATGACCTCGGAGACCCAGATGCGGTACGGGTCGCGGGTCCCCCTCCACGGGAGCTCGCGTTTCTCCCGGCGAAACCAGTCGAGGAGCGCGCGGGATATGGATCGGCCCGTGCTGGAGAGGCCCGGGCGCGGAGGCCCTACGAGACGGTGACGTCGGTGCGCGGCGCGAGCCAGCCCGGCTCCCTCATCAGATCCCGGATGAAGCCCTTCTCGGTCTCGTCGGGCAGGACTTCGGCGACGTGCTTCGCATGGTCCTCGGCCGACAGCCGTTCGCCGGTGACCGAATAGGTCTCGCCGGCGAACTCGCCGATGGACCGGTGGAACCGCATGTCGGGGGCGACGAGAGGGGTCTCGCCCGGCGGCAGGAGCCGGTTGATGGACTCGAGGAGCTTGTCGACTTCCTGCTTGTAGAGGTCCCGGGAAAGCTCGTTCAAGTGCGCCTTGTCGGGGTCCGCCGGCTGCCGGGCCTCGTCGTAGCGCCCTTTCAGTCCCCAGACGTAGAACCACTCGGCCGACGAGGAGGAATCCTTGCCGAAGAGGTCGTAGGCGGTGGACAGCCATTTGTTGACGTATTTCTGGAGAAGGGCGGACGGCACGCGGCCGCCCTTGGCGATGCGCTGGAGGCCCATGTGTCCGGTGCCCAGGTGAAAGCCCTCCTCGCGGAGCATGGGTCCCATCGAGCGCGCCAGCGGCGCGAAGCCCGAGGTCGACAGCATGTTGAGCTGGAACTTGCCGTCGCGGTCTACGAACTCCGTATACGTGAAGAAGTCCACCCAGTTGTCCACTTCCACGTTGAAGGAGCCCAACAGGCGGTTGTTCTGCCAGGAGCGGCGCTCCAGGAGCTTGCGGGCCTCGATCTTGCCGGTCTCGCCGAAGTGGCTGACGAGAAGGTGGCACATCTGCCAGCCATGCCGCATCTCCTCGACCATGATCCGGCAGACGCTATCGGTGTCGTATTCGGAGGGCGAGGTCTGGAGCAGCGTGCGCTGCTGCTCGACCGACGCGAACTCGGTGTCGCCCTGGTACACGATGAGGTTCAGCAAGGCGTCGCGAATCGGCTGTTGCGGGATCTGGGTGACGCGCTCCCATTTGCGCGCGCCCCGGAAATCGCCGTACTCGATTTCGTCGGTCCTCAGGTCGCCGTACTTGGCTTCGAACTGGTAGTCGGAATACTTCGGCAGCTCCAGACCGATGTCCTTCTGCCAGGCGCGGAAGGCGTCGATCCAGTCGTCGAAGGTGGCGATCTTCTTCATGACTCTCCCGATCCGACCACCGAAGGGAAACCCCCGGCAGTAGGAGACGCCGTCCTTCGGACGGCGGCAAACCCGTATCATATCGGTTTATGCCGCTCGAGATCGACTGGGAGGGCCTCGTTGTCGCGTTCGAGAACCGCTCGCAGAAGATCACGCACTTTTTCGACCGCGAGACGGGGGACGTCGTCCAGGTTTTGGAGAAGGACGCGTCCCGCCACGCCGCTCTCGCGGTGGACCCGCGTTACGCCGCGCTGCCGCGGGATCGAGGCGAGCGCTCCCGCGGAGACCTGGAAGAGTTCACGGCCCACTGCGAGGATGCCGACTGCAAGCGCGATCTCGCCGCCGCGCTCTCGGCGCCGGATGCCGCCTCGGCCTTCCGGCAGGCGCTGCTGCGCCATCCCAAGGAGGAGACCCACTTCTTCCAGTTCAAGGAGAAGCGAGCCCGCGACCGCGCCGTCGAGTGGATCAAGGCCAACGGGATCGCGAAGTAGCCGAAGGCATCCGCAGGATTCCGAACCTCTCGGGAAGGTGGAAGTCCGGCGGGTCGGCGAAGGTCGGCGACCAGGCGGAGTACTCGTCGCGCGCGCCGCGGTCGATGCGGTAGAAGTTCGCGCGCCAGCACGGCGGAGGCTCGCCAGCGCAGAGGGAGCCGAGCGGAATCGTCAGAAGTGCCGACCAGCGGCCGGGGCGGCGGCTCACGCGCCCGGAGAGGCCCCGACAGTCCCACGCGGTTTCGACGCGCATCGTGGCGCGCGAGAGCTCGGGCGACTCGACGCGGGCGTCGAACAACGCGCCGAGGGGGTTGACCTCGAGCTCGTAGTAGACGCGCGCGGGCTCCTCCGGCGCGAGGAAGACTTCGCACACGTCCCCGGTCCAAAGCGGCGCGTCGCGCTCGGTGTGCGTGGCGACGACGCCGTCGTCCCGAGCGTCGAAGCGCACGCAGAGCGCCTGTCCGCGCAGGCCCACGCGGACGGCCGTCGAAAGCCGGGGAGCCGCGCCCGTCCGCGCATCGCTCAGGCGCAGGGGGGGCAGCGACACCAGGCGGTCGGTCGGGGAGAGCAGCGGAACGTCGAGGGTGGGAACGGGCGGCGGCATGCGGCCGTCATTGTGCGTCATCCCGAGCGAAGCGAGACAGCCGACCACCGACCCGTCCACCAAAAGGCAGGCTTACGGCAGTAGGGAACGCCGACCGCAGGTCGGCGGTAACGCAGGCCCACGTCACTAGGCAACGCCGGGTGAAACCCGGCGTTCATCCCTTCTTAGAACGCGGCGAGACTCGAAAGGGATCCCTCGTCGCTCTGCTCCTCGGGATGAAATGACGCGGGCCGCTAGCGCGGCCGTGTCATTTCAGCTTCCACTGCCGGAACAGGTTGAAGCCGATGTAGACGTTGCCCGGCCTGTCGGTGAACGGAATGGACTGCAGATACTGGTCCAACGTCGTTTTTCGCTGGTTGCCGGCAAAGAAGGCGAAACGGTGGCGCAGGAGCGACTTCTCGACCGTGACGCTCCAGCCTACGCCGCTGGAGTCGGCTATGCCGCGCCGTGGAATGACCTCGCCGTGGACCGTGATCGAGTGCGTCAGGGCGATTGAGACGCCGACGGGGACGTTGAAAAAGTTCTCGTAGAGGCCGTGGCAGAGGAACGTCGTGTTGTCCGAGGGCAAGGGCTTGCAGGACCTGTCTCCGGGAGGCGGCGTCGGGAAGCCGGGCTGTGGAAACACCTGGATGAAGCTCGTGGTCCGCTGCAGATAGGACGGTACGGCCGTCAAGCGGACGTAGGGTCCGAACGAGTAAGCCAGGATCGCCTGGACGAAGAAGCTCGAGTGCGGGCTGACGGTTTCGACGTCCGTGCGCCAGTCCTCCCCGACCCGCAACGACGCGCCGAAACCTCCCATCCTGGGCAGCTCGTACTGCGCCGAGGCCTCGTAGACGTCGAGATCCGAGGAGCGGTAGAAACCGACGTTGAGGTTCCGAATCGGCGCGTACCAGAGTCCGAAGCCCCAGGTGTTGCCCTTGTCGAGGGTGAAGAAGTTTTGAATGTTGCCATTCTGAATCCTCTCCGTGAACCGGTGCGTGACCAGGAACGTGAGCGTGCCCTCCGGCGGCACCTCGACTGACGGCAGGTTGACGATGACGTTCGACTCGATCGGGCGGAAGCGGGCCGGCTCCTGCTTCGCCGGCTCGGGGGTCTCCGCGGGGGCGGGCGTGGGCTCCGGCGCAGGCTCCTGGCCCGTAACGACGCTCCCGGCCGCGAGGGCGATCCAGCCGAGCGCCGCGAGCGCTGACACGTTCCTCTTCATCACTCCTCCTTCGGTCGCCGGCACACGTCCGCGGGCGAGCCTAGGCGGGCGTCTTGGCCCCCTTCCCGAAACTCACGAGATCTTGAGGTTCCCATCCGCGTCCAGGACTTCGCGCACCTTCCGCGCCAGCGCGTCCGGCGCGAATGGCTTGGACAGGAAGGCCGTCCCCGGCTCGAGGATCCCCTGCTGCGTGATGGCGGCGTCGGTGTAGCCGGACATGTAGAGCACCTTGAGCCCCGGGCGCGTGCTCGAAAGCACGCGGGCGAGCTCGCGCCCGTTCACGCCGGGCAGGATCACGTCGGTCAGGAGCAGGTCGAGCGCTCCCGAAAAACTCTTCGCGGCCGCGATCGCCTCGGCCGGACCGGCGGCTGAGAGGATGGTGTACCCCTGCATGCGAAGGAGCTTTTCGACGAGGCGGCGAACCTCGGGCTCGTCCTCGACCAGCAGAACGGTCTCGCTGCCGGTCCTCGGCGCGGGGGCCGGCGGCGGGGCGAGAGCGTCGAGTGGCCGTTCGGAGCGCGGGAGGTAGATCTTGAACGTTGTCCCCACTCCCGGCTCGCTGTAGACCCAGATCGAGCCGCCGCTTTGCTTGACGATGCCGTAGGTCGTCGAAAGACCCAGGCCCGTTCCCTTCCCGCGTTCCTTCGTCGTGAAGAAAGGCTCGAACAGGCGCGCCTGGAGCTCGGCGTCCATCCCGACGCCCGTGTCCGAGACGGCGACCATGACGTGCGGTCCCGGCTGCACGCTCTCGTAGTTGCGGGCGAACTGGTTGTCGATCTCCACGTTGGCGGTCTCGATGGTCAGGTGGCCGCCCCGCGGCATGGCGTCGCGCGCGTTGACGACGAGGTTCAGGATCGCCTGCTCGATCTGCCCGGGATCGGCGCGCGCGCGCCAGAGCTCGGGGTCGAGGGCAGTTGTCAGCTCAACGTCCTCGCCGATGACGCGCCGTAGCATCCGCTCCATGTTCGCGATGACGGCGTTCAGGTCGAGGACCCTGGGCTCGAGGACTTGCCGGCGTGAGAACGCGAGGAGCTGGTGCGTCAGGCCGGCCGCCCGCTGGCCTGCCTTGCGGATCTCCTCGGCGAATTCGCGCCGGGCGTCTTCCTCGGGAAGCTGGGACAAGAGCAGCTCGCTGTAGCCGGTCACGGCGGTCAGGAGGTTGTTGAAATCGTGGGAGATCCCCCCGGCCAGCCGCCCGATCGCCTCCATCTTCTGCGACTGCAGGAGCTGCTCCTCGAGCCTCCGGCGTTCGCTGATGTCGAAGACTGTGCCGAGCAGCGTCTCCTCTCCGTCTTCGTCGTGCAGCAGGGAAACGTTTTCGATGACCCAGATGAGGCTGCCGTCCTTGCGGCGGGCCCGGCTTTCGTGGTTCACCACGCTGCCCTCGCGGTGCACCCGCGCCAGGAGGTCCTGGCGTTCTCGGGAGCTCGCTTGGAACTCGGAGGCGGGCTGGGCCATCGCCTCGCCAGGCGAGGAGTACCCCATCATCGCGGCGAAGGCCCGATTGCACTCCAGGATCCGACCGTCCGCCGTGGAGCGGTACACGCCCGAGAGACTGCGCTCGAAGAGGAGCCGGTAGCGCTCTTCGGACTCGCGCAGGCCGGCCTCCATGCGCTTGCGCCCCGTGATGTCGCGCAGGATCGCCTGGTAGCCCGCCTTGCCCTCGAAGTGCACCGGAGTCACGCGCACTTCGACGTCGAAGGTCGAGCCGTCCGCCCGAAGGCCGACGGCCTCGTAGATCTCGGGCGACGGCCCGCGGAGGCGGTCCTGCACGATCTCCTGCACCTGTTCGCGCGAGCCCGGAGCGAAAAAGATCGTGACCGGCACGCCGAGCAACGGGCGCTCGTACCCGAACATCTCCACGCAGGCGGGGTTGGCGTAGACGACCTTGCCCTCCACGCCGACCGAGACCGCCTCCTGCGTCTGCTCCAGCAGCGCGCGGTAGCGCTGGTCGCGCTCGGAAAGCTGCACGAGGTGCCGCAGGCGCACCGCGCGTCTCCAGGCGAGCAGCGCCGCCGTGACGGCCGCGAAGATCGCCGCCGCGGCCGCCAGGATCCAGAGCGTCTCGCCCCGCCAGGCCGTCAGGGCGGGGGCGCTGTCGACCTGCACGACGATGGCCCAACCGAGTTCCGGGATCTGCCGCGACGCGGCGAGCACGCGGCGGCCGCGCCCGTCGCCGAACTCCCCGTTTCGACGGGGAGCCGAGAGCGCCGCGTAGGCGAAGCTCTCGCGGTCCGAGGCGGGCAGCCTGCGTATGGATCCGGACTCGCCTCGCATCTGGGGGGAGACCAGCAGGAACGTGTTGCCCTCGCGCAGCACCACGAAGAGGCGCTCCTCGTCCGCGCCGGAGGCGGCCGGGAACAGCTGGGCCAGCGCCGCAGCGGCGTCGACCGTCACGACGACGGCGCCGGAGGGCCGGCCGGCCTTCAGCGACACGGGTTCGGC
>JBASRI010000327.1:0-7374 GCA_049273755.1 Thermoanaerobaculia bacterium | reverse complement strand
TGTCATCCCGAGCGCAGCGAGACAGCCGACCACCAAAGGCAAGCCCCCGGCGGTAGGCAACGCCGAGCTTTGCTCGGCGTTAATCCCTTTCGAGTCGCGGTGCGGCTTCTAAAGGGATCCCTCGGGCCTTCGGCCCTCGGGATGACGGACGATGGCGCTGCGCGCGTCGTCCTCTTGCTGTCATCCCGAGCGAAGCGAGGGATCCCTTTCGAGTCGCGGTGCGGCTTCTAAAGGGATCCCTCGGGCTGTGGCCCTCGGGATGACCCGCGAAGCGCGAAGCGCGTTCGCGGGTCACTTGGGCGCGTTGGCGGCCGGGACGTAATACTGGACGCCCTTGCGGGTCCGCTGGATCTGGCCGACGAGATCCTCGAAATCAGCGGGGCGGTTGACGAAGTCGATCTCGTTGGTGTCGACGACGAGGAGCGGCGTCTCCTCGTAGTGGTAGAAGTAGTAGTTGTAGGCCTCGATCAGCTGCGCCAGGTACTCCGGCGTGACCTGCTTCTCGAGCGTCCGCGTCTTCTTCTTGATCCGCTTCAAGCACGTCTCGATCGTGGCTTGGAGGTAGATCACGAGGTCGGGCTTGCGCACCGATTCCGAGAGCAAGGTGTAGAGCTTGTCGTAGATCAGCAACTCCGAGTCGTCCAGGTTGAGGCACGCGAAGATCTTGTCCTTCGGGAAGTGGTAGTCCGCGACGACGAGGTTCGTGAAGAGGTCGATCTGGGCGGTCTCCTGCTGTTGCTGATAGCGCGAGAGCAGAAAGAAGAGCTGCGTCTGGAACGCCGCGCCTTTCTTCTTTTTGTAGAAGTCGGGCAGGAACGGGTTGTCCACGTCCTCGAGGACCTTGGTCCCGTGGAACTTGCGCGCGAGCATCTCGACAAGCGAGGTCTTGCCGACTCCGATCGGACCGTCCACCGCCACGTGGCGCAGCTTGACATCGCCTTCGGTCGGGATGGGCATCGGCCGGATTCTAATGCGAAGCGCGAGCGCGGAAGAGCACGTCGGCGATTCCGCAGAGGGCGAGCGCGACGGAGACGAAGCCGTTCGCCGTGAAAAAGGCCGCATCCACGCGCGACAGGTCGCCGGGCCGCACGATCGTGTGCTGGTAGACGAGCGCGGCGATCGTCGCCGCGATCCCGGCGAGGAACAGCCAGCCTCCCCCGGAGAGCCTCCAGACGGCGAGCAGCAGGACCACCATCGCGGCGTGCAGGAGCGCCGAGATCCAGAGCGCGCGCCGCGACCCGAGACGGGCGGGAATCGACTTCAGGCCCGCCGCGCGGTCGTGCACTTCGTCCTGCAGCGCATAGATGATGTCGAACCCCGCCGTCCAGCACAGAACCGCGAGACCGAGGAGGACAGGCAGCCGCTCGACGGAGCCGCGCACGGCAACCCAGGCGCCGATCGGGGCCAGCGCCAGGCACAGCCCGAGCACCAGGTGCGACAACGCCGTGAATCGCTTCGTGTACGAGTAGAGAAACAGCAGGGCCAGCGCGACGGGCGACAGAATGAGGGTCAGCCGGTTCAGACTCGCCGCGGCGGCCAGGAAGAGGAGCACGGACGCGAAGAGGAACGCCCGCACGAACCCCGCGGACAGGTCCCCGGACGGGAGCGCGCGCGAGGCCGTGCGCGGATTGGCAGCGTCGAGGTGCCGGTCGGCGAGCCTGTTCTGCGCCATCGCGGCGCTGCGAGCGCCGAGCATCGCGAGGAGGATCTTCCCGAGCGTCGCGGGCCGCGGCCAGCCGCCGGCCGCGAGAACCGCCGAGAGGAGGGCGAAGGGAAGCGCGAACAGCGTGTGCGAGAACTTGATCATCTCGAGCGTCGTCCGGAGCGAACGGAAGACGCCCGCCCGCGCGCTCACCGTCGTCCGCGGCGCGGCGCCTTCGAGGAGCCGGGGCCTCGGTTCCCCTCCCACCGGAACCGCTCTCCGTGGGGCGTGAGCCCGAGCATCCGCGCCGCGCGGACGCAGTAGGCGTCGAGCAGACGCTCCGCTGTCGGGTCTTCGATGTAGAACGCGGGCAGCGGCGGCGCCACGATCGCGCCGGCGAGAGTCGCCTGTCGCATGTTCTCGATGTGCACGAGCGAGTAGGGCGACTCGCGCAACGCGAGCACCAGCGGGCGGCGCTCCTTGAGGCACACGTCGGCCGCCCGCTGCAGCAGGTCGCGCGCGACGCCGTTGGCGATCGAGCCGAGGGTCCCGCCGCTGCACGGGATGACGATCATGCCCGAGGCGGGGTAGGAGCCGGAGGCGATCGACGCGCCGACGTCGGCGTTGTCGTGAAGCGTGATCTTGCGTGCGAGGGGCTTCGAGACGGAGAGGCGCGCGAGCCAGTCCGCCGGCGAGGCGATCCCGGCGCCGATCTCGCCGCGCGCGACCTGGAGCGCCGGCTCCGAGAAGACCAGATGAAGCCGGGAGAGCCCCCCCGAGGCGAGGGCGATCTGAACGAAGCGTTGCGCCAGGCGGGCGCCTGAGCCGCCCGAGACGCCGACGACAATCTCTCTGCCCGCCACGGCGCCTGAGTCTATACGGGCGGAGCGACAAGAAATTCGTCCGGCGTCACAACCTCTTGACGACGCGGCGGATCCAGCCGGGTCAAGAACTTGGACGCTCGACGCGCGAGGATCCGACGATTCTCTTGTCGCCCAGCGACGCTCGCCGGCATCCGCTCCGCGCCGCTTAACTGCCAGCGCGCCCGCGGCTTGCGGGTCTCCGCCGCGCCTCGGCACGGATCTCGCCCTGCTCCCCGTCTTCGAAAGGAGGTGCCGATGGAGAACGCCTGATCGCAAGAACTCGATGAGGACAAATCGTTCCCATTCGTTTCCTCGCATTCGTTTCACAAAGGAGCTTTCGATGCAGCCCTCGAGAATCCGTGCCCTCTGTCTCGTGGTTCTCTTCTATCTCGGCGCCGGCGCGCTCGCCTTCGCGGAAAACGCGGAGACGGCGGCTCCGACCCAAGCCAAGAAGATCAACATCAACACCGCGTCGGCCACCGAGCTCGCGTACCTGCCGCGCATCGGCGCAAAGGTTGCCGAGCGCATCGTCGCGCACCGCAAGGAAAAGCCGTTCGCCCGCCCCGAGGAGCTCATGGAGGTCAAGGGGATCGGCGAGAAGCTCTTCCTGACGCTGAAGCCCTACCTCGCCGTCAGCGGTCCGACGACTCTCACCACCAAGGTCCGCTCCTCTTCTTCGCGCCGTTCCTCCTCCCCCGCGGCCGCGGAGAAACCCGCCAACGCCGTCCCGGTGGGCAAGGGACGGTGAGCCTGTCGCCCGCCCGGGGCCCTCAGGGCCCCGGGCCCCTTCCGCGCAACGCCGGAGTCGTGCTCCCGGAGCTTCTCCTTTGGGCAATGCTCACCGCCTACCTGCTCCTGATGATCGTTCCGGGCGTGATGGCGCTCCGGGAGTCCATCGCGATTCGCTCGGCGGTCCACGAGACGACGGTCGCTTTCTTCCGCGCGCGCTCCTTCGCGATCTCGCGGGCCGCCAACGTCGGATTGAAGTTCCGCAAGAACGGGGACCGCTGGGAGTGGTCGCTCTACGGGGACGGGAACGGCAACGGCGTGAGAACCGCGGAGATCGCCAGCGGGGTGGATCGTCCGCTCGGCGTCTACATTCCCTGGTCGCGCAACGACGTGATGCCAGCGATCATGACCGGCACGCGGGTGCCCGATCCGAGCACTCCCGGCCGGTATCTCGATCGCATCGACGATCCGATCCGTTTCAACAGCTCCGACATCTGTTCCTTCTCGCCGGTGGGGGAGAGCACGCCCGGCTCCGTCTACCTTTGGGACTCGCGAAACCGCATGGCCGTCGTTCGCGTGTTCGCCCAGACGGCCAAAGTCCGAGTGCTCTATTACCGGCGGGGAGAGAGAGGGTGGACGCGATGACCGTCGACGACCCCGAGAGGATGCGCGGCGGCCTCGGCCGCCGGGTCGTCAGCCCAGAGAAGGGCTTTCTGATAGTGAGCGCCCGGCGCGACCCAGCCCCGCCCGAGGACGCAATCCTCGAGAACGGCTCCCGCGCCGACCGACACGCCGTCCCAGAGCGCCGATCGCAGGATCGAGGCGCCGGGCCCGACCCGGGCCCGTCCGATGACGCTCGCCGACGCGTCGAAGCCCCGGGGCGTCTCTCGGGCGAGGACATGCAGCCGGTCATCGAAATCCCCGCCGCCTTGCGGGAACGGTCCGCCGCCGTCGAGCGCTTCGAGCGTCGCGCGCAGGAAATTGCCCGGGCGGCCGAGATCGGCGTGCGGGCCATGGTGGAAGACGAGGCCAAGCTCTTCCCTCCCCTCGTCCAGGAGCGGTTGCCAGAGGTCGGCGACGAGGGCCGTTTCGCCGGGCGGAATCCGCTCGAGCAGCCGCGGCGCCAGGACGCAAACTCCGGTGTAGAGCAGCGGCCGTGGTTCGTGGACGCCGAAAGCCGCGATGCGATCCCCTTCGGCCTGAAGCGGCGTGTAGTGATCCGGGTCCCGATTTTCCGTGACGAGGAGCGTCGCCGCGCGCCCCGATTCCCGGTGACGGGCGAGAAGGGCGCCGATGTCCGCCTGGATGGCCGCGTCCGCGTTGACGACCAGAAAATCGCCGGTCCCGAGAAAAGCCGCGGCGTTGCGGAGCGCCCCGGCCGTGCCGAGGATCGTTGGCTCGCGGAAGAAGGCGAGCTGCGGGAGCTGCGCAAACTGATCGCGCAGGTGGCGCTCCACCTCATCGCCGAGGTGATGCAGATTAACCGCTACTTCGCCGACGCCGGCATCGTGAAGTCGCCGGAGATGCGCGATCGCGACGGGGACGTTTAGGAACGGAAGCAGCGGCTTGGGAATCCCGTTCGTCACCGGCCGAAAGCGCACGCCGCGGCCGGCGCATAACAAAATCGCCCTCACGGCTTCATCGCCTGCGTGGCCCGGTCTCAGGTCTCAGGTCTCAGGTTCCAGGTCCGGGGTCTTCGTTCTGGGACCCGGGACCTGGGACTTGGGACCCGAACACCATGTCCGGCGGCAGGGAAGGATCCTCCTTGCGCCGGCGCGCGTAAAGCTCGGCATAGGAGTAGGGACTGGCCTCCGAGGGGTCGAGACCCAGGAACGACACCACGCGGCGGATGGTCGCGGGGTCGCCCTCGACCTCGACGAAATCGCCGATCGGAGTGCGGTCGAGCGCCACGGCGGCCCCCGCATAGTCCCACTCCTCCCGCCGCTTGTCGTAGCGGAAGCGGGGAGTCAACCCCAGGCCGGCGAGAATCGCCTCGGCCTCTCCGAGATCCGACACCTCGACCTCGCGCTCTTCGCGCACTTTCGCACCCGCCTGAAACCGCGCGGGCCCCTTGTAGGTCAGGATCGTCCGTCCGACGGCGCGGCGCAGGCGCACTGTGCGCCCGCTCGAGGAGAGCTTGCGCTCCAGATCGTCGTAGAGGACGTTGGACTCCTCGTGCTCGGCCGCCCGAAGCTCGGCGCCGGCCTCGGGGAGCTTCCGGCGCAGCGCGTCGAGGTTCGAGACGGGCACCTTGACTTCGATCTCCTCGCGGTTGCGTCTCGAAGACGTCACGGTAAAAGCCGGCGCGCGATCTCCTGGGCCTTCTTCCCGTCCACGCGGCCCTTGTGGCGCGCCATGAGCTCTTTCATCGCGAGGCCGACGTCCTTGCCCGTCGCCAGCCCCTTGTCGGCGATCACGGCCTTCAGCTCCGACTCGATCTCGGCGTCCGAGAGGCCCTTGGGCAGGTAGCCCTCGATGATCGCCAGCTCCTGACTCTCTGCGTCCACCAGGTCCTGGCGTCCCCCGCGCGCGTACTGCTCGATCGAGTCCTTGCGCTGCTTGACCGCGCGGCGCAT
Source organism: Thermoanaerobaculia bacterium (assembly GCA_049273755.1). Lineage (GTDB taxonomy): Bacteria > Acidobacteriota > Thermoanaerobaculia > UBA5066 > Gp7-AA6 > DAHUXD01. Next base: position 1,564 of record JBASRI010000327.1, on the reverse strand, counting down.
CACCGCTTCGATCTCTTCGTCGGTCAGTGCGCGCTGTGCCTGGATCTTCTCGTTTTTCAAAGCCGCGAGGATCAAACGCAAGGTGGCGACGCGGCGCTTGTCGCCGCTCTTCATGGCGGCCTTGAGGTCTTCTTCGATGCGCGCCTGCATTTCAGCGGGGAGGCTATCACTGCCCTCGTCGACATGAGACTCTCTTCAGCGTGAAGCGCTTCTTGATCGGCACGGCCGGGCACATCGACCATGGCAAGACCGCGCTCGTCAAGGCGCTGACGGGAATCGACGCCGACCGGCTCCCCGAGGAAAAGCGGCGGGGGATTACGATTGACCTGGGCTTCGCGCACGCGGAGTGGGAAGGCGCGCGGATCTCCTTCGTGGACGTGCCGGGCCACGAGCGGTTCGTCCGCAACATGCTCGCGGGCGCCGGCGGCATCCAGGCCGTCCTCCTCGTCGTGGCGGCCGATGAGTCGGTCATGCCGCAGACGCGCGAGCACTTCGAGATCGTCCGCCTGCTCGATCTGACCGCCGGGGCCATTGCCGTGACCAAGATCGACCGGGTCCCGGCGGACCTCGTGGCAGTCACCATCTCCGACGTCAAGGACCTGGTGCGCGGCTCCTTCCTGGAGGGTGCTCCGATCCTGCCGGTCTCCTCGCGCACGGGCGAGGGTCTGGAAGAGCTCAAAGCCGCCCTCGTCGAGCTCGCGCGCGCGGGCGCGGCCGAGGAGAGCGAAGCCCGCACGACGCGGCTTCCGATCGATCGGGCATTCGTGGTGGCCGGCTTCGGCCCGGTCGTCACCGGGAGCCTCGTCTCGGGCACGATCACCCGCGATCAGAAGCTCGACCTTTTGCCCGCTCGCAAGGTCGTCCGCGTTCGCCGCCTCGAGGTGCACGGGCACGAGGAGGCCGTCGCGAGAGCGGGCGAGCGGGTCAGCGCGAATCTCGCGGGCGTCGAGCTCTCCGAGCTTCACCGGGGTCAGGTGCTCGCAACGCCGGACCGGCTAGCCGTCTCGCGGCGCGTGCTGGCGCGCCTCGAGCTGCTTTCGGACGCGCCGCGCCTGGGAAGCGGCTCTCGCGTGTCGGTGCACCACTTCTCCGCCGAAACCCGCGCGGGCGTGCGCGTGCTCGAAGCGGCCGCTCTCGAGCCCGGCGGCTCGGGCCGCGTCGAGCTGCGTCTCTCGGCGCCGATCGCGGCGGCGCCAGGGGATCGTTTCGTAGTGCGGCGCCTATCGCCGGTCCGGACGATCGGGGGAGGCGTCGTCCTCGACCCGCTCCCGGCCGCGCGCCGCGGCCGGGTGGACGCGAAGGGTGCCGGGGCGCTCGACCTCCTCGAATCGGGCTCGCTGCCGGAGCGTCTCGTCCTCTGGGTCGAGGAAGCGCGCGACCGCGGCGCCGACGAGGAATCGCTGGCGAGGCGGGCGGGCGTGTCGGCGGGCGACGTGCGCGAGGCCCTCGAGGCCCCGATGGCCGCGCGGCGCATCCATGCCCTGCGCCGCGCCCCGGACCGCTACATCGCCGAGCCGGCGCTGGCGAAGCTCGCCGACAAAGCCTCGGCTGCGCTGGCCTCGCT
>JBASRI010000323.1:0-1880 GCA_049273755.1 Thermoanaerobaculia bacterium | reverse complement strand
TGTCATCCCGAGCGCAGCGAGACAGCCGACCACCAAAGGCAAGCCCCCGGCGGTAGGCAACGCCGAGCTTTGCTCGGCGTTAATCCCTTTCGAGTCGCGGTGCGGCTTCTAAAGGGATCCCTCGGGCTGTGGCCCTCGGGATGACGGCGGGCGTCGTCCTCTTGCTGTCATCCCGAGCGAAGCGAGGGATCCCTTTCGAGTCATCGTGCGGCTTCTAAAGGGATCCCTCGGGCCTGCGGCCCTCGGGATGACCGGCCGGGCTTCGCTCGGCCGGTCACTTCGCTTCGAGCCAGTTCTGGCCCGAGCCGACGTCGACCGCCAGGCGGACCTTGAGCTGCGCGGCACCCTCCATGACTTCGCGGACCAGGCGCTCGACCGCTGGGACCTCGGATTCGGGAGCCTCCAGCACGAGCTCGTCGTGCACCTGGAGCACGAGGCGCGCCCCCAACCCCGCCTTCGCCAGAGCGGCGTCGAGTCGGATCATCGCGATCTTGATGATGTCGGCCGCCGTGCCCTGGAACGGGGCATTCAAGGCCATTCGCTCGGCGTTCGCGCGCACGGCCCCGTTGGAGGCGGCGATGTCGGGAATCGGCCGGACGCGCCCGAAGAGCGTCGTGACCTCCTTCGTGCGGCGCGCTTCCGCGAGGATCCCGTCCAGGCAGGCCCGCACGCTCGGGAACTGATTGAAATAGGAATCCACGTAACTCTTCGCCTCCGACGTCGACACGCCCAGCTCCTTGCCCAGCGTGAACGCCGCCATGCCGTACAGGAGGGCGAAGTTGATCCGCTTTGCGGCGAAGCGCATCTCTTGGCTGACGAGATCCGCAGACACGCCGAAGATCCGGGCCGCCGTCGCGCGATGGATGTCCTGCTCCTCCTCGAAGGCTTGGATGAGCGCCGCGTCGCCCGAAAGGTCCGCCAGGATCCGGAGCTCGATTTGTGAATAGTCGGCGACGACCAGCCTCGAGCCGGGGGGCGCGATGAAGGCCTTGCGGATCTCGCGTCCCGTGGCCGTTCGGATCGGAATGTTCTGGAGGTTGGGATCCGAGGAGGAGAGCCGGCCCGTCGCGGCGACGGTCTGGCGGAACGAGGAATGGACGCGTCCCGCGGCGTCGGCCAGGGCCGGCAGGGCGTCCACGTAGGTGCCCTTCAGCTTCGAGATTTCCCGGAACTCGAGGACGAGCTTGGGAAGAGGCAGGCCCTGTTCCGCGAGCTCCGTGAGCACCTCGAACCCGGTGGACGACGACTTCGTCTTGGCGGTCTTCTTCAGGCTCGGGTACTTCAGCTTCTCGAAGAGGATCTGCCCGAGCTTGACGGGGGAGTTGACGTTGAACTCTTCCCCCGCCTCCGTCCAGATCCTGCTCTCGAGGTCGCGCAGCTCGCCCTCCATACGCGTCGAGATCTCTCGTAGCAGCGGAATGTCGATCGCTACTCCGGCTTGCTCCATGCGCGCGAGCACCGGCGTGAGCGGGCGCTCGATCTCCCGGTAGAGCCGGTCGAGGGCCGGTCGGGCCGCCAGCTCCCGCGAGAGGACGGGAGCCAGAGCCGCCGCGGCGGAAGCGCGCTCGGCCAGCCACCGGTCGGCGTTGGCGATCTCGTAGGCGTCGGGCAGGGCGCAGGCGACGATACCGGCTTCCTTGTCGGGGAGAAGCCGCTGGCCCAGGCGCTGGAACGCCATGGGCTCCATGTCCGGGCTCGCGACGCCGGAGGCCAGGACGTATTGCGCCAGGCACACGTCGAAGATCTCTCCGGCGGCGGCCCCGAAGCGGGCCAAGAGGGCGTCGAGCGGCTTGGCGTCGCCCATCGCGAAGACGGCGCCGGGGCGCGCAAGGGCGTTCCACCGCGCCGCGATGGCCGCGGCGCCCTCCTCGGCGATGAGG
>JBASRI010000317.1:0-4891 GCA_049273755.1 Thermoanaerobaculia bacterium | reverse complement strand
CCTCGCCGATTTCCGGCACCGTTTTGCAGAAGATGGCCGTCGAAGGACAGTACGTCAGCGAGGGGACCGATCTGTATCTCCTCGGGGGCCTGTCGAGCGTCTGGCTCGTCGTTCAGGTCTACGAGTATGAGCTGGGAGGCCTGCGTACGGGCGTACCCGCCGAGGCCACGATCCCAGCCCTCCCCGGCAAGACCTTCAAGGGGAAAGTCGCATTCATCGAGCCGGTGCTGGAGCGGGACACTCGTTCGGCCCGCGCTCGCGTCGTGTTGCCGAATCCGACGAGGGACTTGAAGCCGGGAATGTTCGCGAACGCGGTCATCCGGCTCCCAGCGGGGCCTCGTCTGGTCGTTCCGCGCAGCGCTCTCATCGACACCGGAACGCGCCGCGTCGTCTACGTCGAGACCGCCCCCAACACCTTCGTGGCTCGCAACGTCACTCCCGGCGTATCCGCGAGGGACCGCGTCGAGATCCTCTCCGGCCTGAAGGAAGGCGAGAGGGTCGTCGTCCAGGGCAACTTCTTCATCGACTCTCAGGCTCAGCTTTCGGGCGGCGCGTCGATCCAGTGGAGCGGCGCCCTGGACGTCAAGGCGACTCCGACGGGGCCGAAGCCATGATCAACCGGATCATCGACTTCTCGCTCAACAACCGATTCCTCGTCCTGGGATTGACGCTGCTCCTGGCGGCGGCGGGCATCCACGCTGTCCGAACGAACCCCCTCGATGCGATCCCGGACATCTCGGAGACGCAGATCATCGTGTTCGCCGACTGGCCCGGACGCTCACCGCAGGAGGTCGAGGATCAGGTGACCTATCCGATGGTCGTGAACCTCCAGGGATTGGCGGGCGTGAAGGCCGTGCGCTCGTCCTCGGCCTTCGGATTTTCGATGATCAACGTGATCTTCGAGGATGGTACCGACCTCTATTTCGCCCGCACGCGGATTCTCGAACGGATGAACCTCATCTCTTCTCTCCTGCCCCGTGGCGTGACGCCGATTCTCGGTCCGGATGCCTCGGCCGTCGGCCAGGTGTTCTGGTACACCGTCGAGGGCGAGGGAAAGGACCTCGGACAGCTCCGCGCCATCCAGGACTGGTTCGTTCGGTATCAGCTGAACGCCGTCCCGGGCGTGGCGGAAGTCGCGTCGATCGGGGGTTTCGTCCGCCAGTACCAGATCGACGTGGATCCCAACAAGCTCGCGGCCTACGGCGTTTCGATACGAGAGGTGGTCGAGGCTGTGCAGAGAAGCAACAGCAACGTGGGCGGCAAGGTTCTGGAGCAGGGCGGAATCGAGTACGTGGTTCGGGGGCTCGGCCTCATCCACGATGTCGCCGACGTCGAGCGTACGGTCGTCACCTCGCGCGCCGGGGTGCCAGTTTACGTCTCCAATCTCGGGACCGTCTCGCTCGGGCCGGAATTTCGCCGCGGAGCGCTCGAGAAGAACGGCAAGGAGGTCGTCGGCGGCGTCGTCACGATGCGCTACGGCGAGAGCGCGCCCGAGATCATCGGACGCGTCAAGGAGAAGGTTGGAGAGCTCCAGAAAGGCCTGCCGCCCGGTCTGAAGATCGTTCCCTTCTACGACCGCTCGGCCCTAATCGCCCGCGCGGTCGGGACTCTGAAGCGCGCCCTCTTCGAAGAGGTGCTCCTCGTCACGCTCGCCCACATCGTGTTCCTTCTTCACTTCCGATCGATTCTGATCGTGACGCTGCCGCTGCCGCTGGCGATTCTGACGTCCTTCCTCCTCATGAAGGTCTTCGGGATCACCTCGAACATCATGTCCCTGGGCGGCATTGCGATTGCGATCGGCGTGCTCGTCGATGCAGGCATCGTCATCACGGAGAACGTCTTCCGGCATTACGAGGCCGAGGCGGGCAAGAAGCCGATCCTCGAAATCGTGCGCGAGTCCTCGCGGCAGATCGGGCGGCCTATCTTCTTCTCCATGGTGATCATCCTGCTCGCGTTCCTGCCGGTCTTCTCGTTGACGGGAGAGGAGGGCAAGCTCTTCCATCCGCTCGCCTTCACGAAGACATTCGCCATGATCGGCGCGACCGTGCTGTCCGTGACGCTCGTTCCTGTGCTCGCCACGTTCCTCGTGCGAGGACGTGTACATCGGGAGGATGAGAACCCGGTCATGCGCCTCGCGCGACGGCTCTACCAGCCAGTCCTCGCCGGAGCCCTGCGCCACAAGGTTCTGACGCTGGCCGTCGCGGTCACGCTGTTCGTGACGAGCCTGGTCCTCGTCGCCGGAGCCGGGGTGATCCTGTCACCGCTTGCCTCGCCGATTGGGGTTGCCGCGTCTCTCACCGGCAGTGCGCCGCTCAAGAGAGTCTCCGACCGGCTCTCCGGCGCGCAGAGCTGGCTCAACGAACACGTGGCGCCCGGGGTCGGGAAAGAGTTCATGCCTCCTCTGGACGAGGGGACGCTGATGTTCATGCCGGTGACTTCCAACCAGGTCTCTCTCACGCAGGCCGTCTAGATCATGAAGAAGCAGGACGAGGGGCTGCGCCGATTTCCAGAGGTCGCCTCCGTGGTCGGCAAGGTGGGCCGCGCAGAGAGCCCTCTCGATCCGGCGCCGACCAACATGTACGAGACGCTCGTCGAGCTGAAGCCGTCGAACCAGTGGCGTCCCGGCATGACCAAGGAAAAGCTCATCGCCGCGATGACGCACGCGTCGGCTCTGCCCGGCGTGACCACGGTCTGGCAGCAGCCCATCCGAAACCGCATCGACATGCTCGCCACGGGAATTCCGACGCAAATCGGTGTCAAGGTGTTCGGCGCCGACCTCGCGAAGCTCGAGAAAAAGGCGGCGGAGATCGCCGACGTCGTTCGAACTGTCCCCGGAGCGGCCGACGTGTATGCCGAGCAGGTCCTCGGCTCGCCCTATCTGGAGATCGCCGTCGACCGCGAGGCCGCGGCCCGCTACGGGGTCAAGGTCGGCGACGTGCTGGACGTCGTCGAGACGGCGATCGGCGGCAAGAACCTCACAACCACGATCGAGGGCCGCAGCCGCTTCCCGGTCCGGGTGCGCTACGCACGCGAGCTCCGAAACGACCCGGACCGAATCCGCCGCATCCTGGTTCCTGCCATGACGTCGGGCGGAGGGGCTGGAATGCCGGTATCAACGGGAATGGGCGCCGGTTTGACGGGGGCGCGAACCGCGGGGATCGGCATGGCGCAAGTCCCACTCGCGCAGGTTGCAGACATCCGCTATCAGCCCGGCCCGTCGATGATCTCGTCGGAGAACGGGCTTCTGCGCGAGCGGGTGTTCCTGAACGCGCGCGGCCGCGACGTCGGATCCTTCGTCGAAGACGCGAAGAAGGCGGTCGCCGCCAAGGTGAGGCTCGAGCCCGGCTACTTTCTGCAGTGGTCGGGTCAGTACGAGCACCAACTGCGGGCGCGCAACCGGCTTGCCATCGTCGTACCGCTGTGCTTCGTCATCATTTTCCTGCTTCTTTACATGACATACCACTCCGCCCGCGAGGCGGCGCACGTGATTCTCGCGATCCCCTTCGCGCTGACCGGCGGCAACCTGCTCCTCTGGATCCTCCACGGACTCGCCACGGCCCACGGATGGAAAACGGAGTTTCACATGAGCGTGGCCGTTTGGGTGGGCTTCATCGCCCTCTTCGGTACCGCCGTGCAGACCGCCGTCGTGATGGTCGTCTACCTCGAGGAGGCGCTCCACCGGAAGATGACCAACGGCGCGTTGACACGAGAGAGAGTTCGCGAAGCCGCGATGGAGGGGGCTGTTCTACGCCTACGGCCGAAGCTCATGACGGTCTCGACCGTCGTGATGGGGCTTCTGCCGATTCTCTGGTCCACCGCCACGGGGTCAGAAGTCATGAAGCCGATCGCCGCGCCGGTCCTGGGCGGCATGATCAGCTCCCTCTTTCACGTGCTCATCGTCACGCCGGTGATCTGGACGCTTCTCAAGGAAAGAGATCTCCAAAAGAGACGCCTTCCCAATGAGCGGTCTGCCTGAGGTCTGAGGGCCGCGAGCAGGGTGGTCTTGTCAAGCCGATTCTGTTTGGCCCCCACCCTTCCCACATGGCTAGGTCGTCTTGTCCAGCGCGGCTCTCACTCCTTTGGCAAGTCTGTCGGCGGCGCCCACGCCCCAGTAATGCAGGAAAACGATTCGGGGCTCCTCGCCGACCATGTGGTTATGGATTGCGACGACTTGAATGTCGGCCGTTCGCAGCGCCTTGAGGACCGCCTGGAGCTCGGTTCCGAGAACCGCGAAGTCCCCGTCGACGACCGCCTGGTTATCCGAGCCCGCGAACGCGGCCCAGGTGTTGACGCCCATGGCGTTTCCCGCCTTGTGCCCGTGCATCAACGTCGTGCGCCCGATGACGACCTTGTAAACGCCGTCCTTGAGCTGACCCTTGTGGCCCAGAATCGAGGCGATTTTCTCGGGCTGCAGCGAGGTCGTCGCGGGATCGATTTTCGCTTCGGGCATGGGTCTCTTTTCAGACGGTTCCTTGATTTTCGCAAAGACCTTGCCGACCGCCTCGGCCAGCCTGGCCTCTTCGCCCATTCCCCCGATGTGCATGAACATCACCCTGGGCGAATCCCAAAAGAAGTGATTGTGGAGGGCTGTCACCTCGAGGCCGCTCGCGAGCGCGGTATCCATGATGGGGCCGACTTGCTCCTCGGTAAGGACCAGGTCACCCATGACGATGGTCTGATCGCCGGCGTTCTGGAACGCGGCCCAAGTCGTCAGCCCGAGGGCCGGGGTCAGACGAACACCTGCCACGGTCACAGAGAGATCGGTTCGTGGAACCGATACCTTGAACACTCCCTCCTCTTCATTCCAGGCCCCGGTCGCCCCCGTTGCCTTTTCGATCACGGCCGAGTCTGGGCGACGGTTTTCGGCGGGCAAGGCAGCGCCCGTTCCATC
>JBASRI010000310.1:0-1900 GCA_049273755.1 Thermoanaerobaculia bacterium | reverse complement strand
AGCTCGAAGAGAGCGCGGGCGAGGGCGCGGTGATCGGGATGGAGCTCCGCGGGCGAGGGGCAAAGGACCAGGTCGGGCCGGAACTCGTCGAGCTCCGCGTCGAGCGCCGCTTCGAGCACGCCCCTCTCGTCGGCGAGGCGGCGGTCCGCGAGGCCCGCGAAGCGCGGAGGCCCCAGACCCAGAGCAGCCGCGGCGCGCACGGCCTCCTCGCGCCGCCGGATTCCGTAGTCGGCGGCTTTCTCCGCAGCGACCCCTTCCTGGCCCGTTCCGTCGGTGGCGATCCAGATCCGCACCGCCTCGGCCTTTCCCGCGTTCAAGGCGAGCGTGCCGCCCGCGCCCAGCGACTCGTCGTCGGGGTGCGCCGCGAGGACCAGGATCCTCGCGCCGGTCAGCTCGGTCGCCTGGTAGGGGATCAGGGAGTCTTCGCGCGGCATCGCCTGCGTCCAGTTTAGCCCTGCGGGCCGTTAAGTGCCAGCCCGCGAGTCGTTTAGCCCGCGGAGGCGGGCCAAGCCGTCGGCCGTGTCAACTGCCGATGGCGAACTCGCAGCGCCGGCACATGAAGTCGTCCGGAGCCTGATCGACTCCGTAGGCCCAGCGCCGCAGCCGCGCGAGCGTGTCTCCGCCCAGGATCTCCGCGACGGTCTGCGTCTTCACGTCTCCGATCACGTGTTTCTCGAAGTAGTCCTGACAACAGAGGACAGCCTTGCCCGTCGCCGTCACGTGGAGATGCTCGAAGGGCCGCGAGCCCATCAGCTCGCATCCCTTGAGGTTCTTGTACGCCGGCGGCTCGGGAACGTAGGTCCGGCTGTCGGGGCGGCTTCGAATCTTCGACGGCTTGACGGCCCATCCCTTCGGCTCGAAGCGCGCGCGCAGCTCCTCGACGTCGCGCCGGTGCTCCTCGTCCTCGTCGCCCAGCACCACGATCGCGGTCTCTTCCGCGAGCTCGCGAACGCGCATGGCGTCCAGGTTGGCGAGAACGCGGGCGAGGTCCTTGGTCCCGTGCAGCTTCTCGTAGCGGTCCGGCCGCAGCGTCGGGAGGTTCACGCCGATGTAACGGAAGCGGCCGAGGCTCTCGAAGAGATCGCAGCGCTCGGGAGTGAAGCCCGTGGCGTTGGTCAGGATGCTGACCGGCAGACGCCTTCCGAAGAGAAAACGCACGCGGTCCTCGAAGAGCGGATCGACCGTCGGCTCGTTGTAGTTGGACAGGAAGACGACGAGACCTTTTCCTCCGGCCTCGACCGCCTGATCGATGACGCTCTCGAAAACGTCCTGCGCCATCACGTCCTTGTCGCGCGGCTCGACGGAGACCGGGCAGAAGGGGCAACGGTGATTGCAGACCGTGCAGGTCTCGATCGAGAGGTACAGCAGGTGCGAGCGGCGGCCCTCCTTCTCGATGTCTTCGATCAGAAAGCGCATCGCCCGCAGGTGCTCTACCGCCGCCGGGTCCGCGCGGCCGGGCTGGCCCTTTTCGATCTGCGAGAGCGCCCCGAACGCCGGGTCGGATTTCTGTAACTCACCGCCCGTCAGCGGGTTATAGACAACCGTTCCGCGGTCGTGCAGGAAGGGGGAAACTGTCTCCGGCTCGGCGAGAAGCGAGGAGGCGGATTGTGCGTGCGCTCGTGAATCGCTCATGCTGGCTTTCCGGACAGGGGCTCCAACCCCCATTCTATCCGGCTTTTACGGACCCCGCGAGGCCGGCATCCAGCCTCCGCTGCACCGTTCGTGCCGACCCTCACACGAGGTCGTAGAGCGACGGCGTCAGCTGGAGCCCCCCGGCGAAGCGCTGGACGGCGTCCTCGTCGAAGACGCGGGAGATCATCGGAAAACCGGCCTCCAGGCGCTCGCCGGGCAGCTCCTCGATGATCCGCCGGCCCGGGCCGCCGGGCGTGCGCCAGAACAC
>JBASRI010000298.1:0-2094 GCA_049273755.1 Thermoanaerobaculia bacterium | reverse complement strand
TCGCGCACGCTCGACTCCATCGTCGAGTACCACTCGATGTGGTTCGTGCTCCTCGGAGGCACGGAGCCCGAGCGCGTCCAGACGGGCGTGGTCTCGGCCAACTTCTTCGACTTGCTGGGCGTGCGGCCCCTCCACGGCCGGACGTTTCTGCCGGGCGAGGACAAGCACGGGGCGGAGGCAGTGCTCGTGCTCTCGCACGACTACTTCATGCGCGCTTTCGGCGGCGACGCCTCGGTCGTCGGCCGGGTCTTCCGGATGAACGACCGGCCGCACACCGTCGTGGGAGTGCTTCCGCCGATTCCCGGCTACCCCGAGGACAACGACGTCTACATGCCCGTTTCGGCCTGTCCGTTCCGGTCCGACCCGATGATGGAGACCAACCGCGACAGCGGCATGCTCCTCGCGTTCGGAAAGCTCAAGCCCGGCGCGACCCTTCCGGACGTGCGCCGGGATCTCGGCGAGGTCGCCGCGCGCATGGAGAAGGACCACCCCGAGAGCTATCCGTCCTCCATCCGCCTCGCGATCTCGCCCCAGCCGCTCTCCGAGGAGCTGACGCGGCGGGCGCGCCCGACGTTCCTGCTGCTCTTCGGAACCGTGGGCCTCGTCCTCCTCCTCGCCTGCGCCAACGTCGCGAACCTCTCGCTGGCGCGGCTGATCCGCCGCGAGAAGGAGATGGCACTGCGCTCCGCACTGGGCGCGGGCCGCGGGCGGCTGACCCGCCAGCTCCTGACGGAAAGCGTGCTGCTGGCGCTCTCCGGCGGGGCGCTGGGCCTGGTCTTCGCGGCGGCGGGCAAGGGACTCCTCGTCCACTTCGCCGAGCGCTTCACCCCCCGCGCTTCCGAGATCGCGATGGACGCGCCTGTGCTCCTCTTCACGCTCGCCGTGTCGCTCCTGGTAGGCGTGGGCCTGGGCTTGATCCCGGCGACCTCCGGCCGGCGCAGTCTCGTCGCGGCTCTGCAGGACGGCAAGGACGGCGGTCGCGCAGGGGTGGGCGGGCGCCTCGGCGTCCGCAATCTCCTGATCGTGGCGCAGGTCGCGATCTCCTTCGTGCTCCTCGCCAGCGCCGGGTTGATGCTCCGGACGCTCTGGAAACTTTCGAACGTCGACCCGGGCTTTCGCACGGAGCGCGTTCTGACGTCGCGGCTCGACTTGAACTTCACCCGCTACAAGACGTCCGAGGAGCGGCGCGCGTTCCAGACCCGGCTGCTCGAGCGGCTCACGGCCGAGCCCGGAGTCCAGTCGGTCGCACTCTCCGGCAGCTTTCCCTTGAACGAGCGGGGGCCCTCCAGCGGCCGCTTCCGAATCGAGGGCCGCCCCCCGGTCTCGCCCGAGGCGCTGCCTCGCGCCGACTTCCAGCGCGTCAGCCCCGACTACTTCCGGACGATCGGAGTCCCGATCCTGCGCGGGCGCGCGTTCACCGCCGTCGACCGCGAAGGCGCGCCCAAGACCGCCGTGATCAACCAGTCGCTCTCGCGGCACCTCTGGCCCGGCGAAGATCCCATGGGCCGGCGCATCGGAGTCGAGAACATCGGGCCCGAGGACATCGACTGGCTGACCATCGTCGGCGTCTCCGGCGACGTCCGCCAGTACGGTCTCGCGGATCCGCCGATGGACCAGATCTACGTGGCGATGCACCAGTTCCCCGGGCTCTCGACGACCTGCCTGCTCCGCACCGCCGTCGAGCCCGAGCGGATGGAGCGGACGGTCCGGGCCGCCGTGCACGCGATCGGCCCCGAACAGCCCGTGGACCGTTTCCGCACCCTCGCCGAGGTCCGCTCGGGAGCGCTGGACAATCCGCGCCTGACCGCGATCTTGCTGGGGGCCTTCGCGTGCCTCGCCGTCGTGATCACCGCGACCGGGATCGTCGGCGTCATCAGCTTCTCGGTCGGGCAGCGCCGGCACGAGTTCGGCATCCGCATGGCGCTGGGCGCGCTGCCCGGCAGCGTCCAGGGAATGGTTCTGAAGCAGGGAATGCGGGTGGTCGCGGCGGGCCTCGTCCTCGGCCTGGCCGGCGCCTTCGTGGTCAATCGGCTCTGGTCGGGTCTGCTCTATGAAGTGGCCCCCTCGGATCCGATTACGTACACGGTCGTTGCG
>JBASRI010000274.1:0-2343 GCA_049273755.1 Thermoanaerobaculia bacterium | reverse complement strand
GGCTCGACGAACCGCGCGCGGAGCTTCTCCAGATAGTCGTCGGGGCCGGCGACCGCGAAGTCGCCCTCCGACAGAACCCGGTGCCCGATCGTGCGGGCGCCCGCGGCGACTCCGAAGAGCTCGAAGGGCACGACGCGCCCGCCGTACAGCGCGAGCACGCCGCGCACCGGCCGCACGAACGAGCGGTCGCCCGAGCCCCACCGCATCGTCTTTGGAAACGTCAGGCCCGACACGACGCGCGGCACGATCTCGGAGAGCAGCTCCTCAGCAGGCTTTCCCGTCTCGGTCTTGCGCGCCGCGACGGTGCGGCCGCGAGGAGCATCGACGACGACGAGGTCGGCGACGTCCACCTTCTGGGCCTTCGCGAAGCCCTGGGCCACCTTGGTGGGATTCCCGTCGGAGTCGAACGCGCTCGCGGCCGGCGGCCCGAGGACTTCCGAGAAGCGGTCCGCCTGCCGCTCGGGCAGACCGCGCAGCACGACGGCCAACCGCCGCGGCGTGGCGTACGACGCGGTCGAGGCGGACGCGAGTCCCTCCTCCGCCAGCGCCTCGGAGAGTTTCTTCGCGAGCTCCAGCCGCGCCGACGGCAGCGCCGGGGCCGGTATCTCCTCTGTCCGGATCTCCAATAGGAAGTCTTGAGCGTTCACGCGGAGATGTCGGGCCGCCGATTCCATCGACGTCCGGACGATGCTGGATTTCTCAAACGGCCGCCGGCTCCGGCTCCGAGAGCGGAGACCGTTGACCTTCCTTTCCCGAGACGTAGGCCCGCGCGCAGGCGCAGGCGAGATCGCGGATACGGCGAATCAGGCCCACCCGGTCGGTGGCCGACACCGCCCCGCGCGCGTCGAGGATGTTGAATTGGTGCGAGCAGACGAGGGTCGCCTCGTAGGCCGGGATCACGAGGCCCGCCTCGAGGCAGCGCCGCGCCTCGCGCTCGTGGCGCTCGAGCATCGTCGAGGCGAGCTCCGGGTCGGCCGTCTCGAAGGCGTATTTCGACATCTCGATCTCGTCGCGGCGGCGCACCTGTCCGTAGGTGATCGTGTCGTTCCACATCACGTCGTAGATCGAGTCGAGCTTGGAGAGGAACATCGCGATGCGCTCGAGGCCGTACGTGATCTCCGCGGACACCGGCGAGAGGTCGATCCCCCCGGCCTGCTGGAAGTACGTGAACTGTGTGATCTCCATCCCGTCCATCACGACTTGCCAGCCCACTCCCCAGGCGCCCAGCGTGGGCGACTCCCAATTGTCTTCTTCGAATCGCACGTCGTGATCGGCCAGGACCACGCCCAGCCGCTCGAGGCTCCGTAGGTACATCTGCTGGACGTCGTCGGGCGAGGGCTTGAGCACCACCTGGAACTGGAAGTGCTTGCCGAGCCGGAAGGGGTTCTCGCCATAGCGAGCGTCGGCCGGGCGGCGGGAGGGCTGTACGTACGCGCAGCGCCAGGGATCAGGACCGAGCACCTTCAGGAAGGTGGCCGGATGCATCGTCCCGGCGCCCATGGGGAGGTCGTAGGGCTGCTCGATCAGGCATCCCTCGCTTTCCCAGAAGGCGGTCAGCTCCCGAATGAGACGCTGCAGGGTGAACACGGTCAAGAGTTTATCGCAGCTCTCTGTCATCCCGAGCGCAGCGAGGGATCCCTTTGAAGTCACAGAGAGGCTCAGAAAGGGATCTCTCGTCGCTGACGCTCCTCGGGATGAGAAGAGGAGTAGCACATCAGCCGAGGACTTCTGAAAGCACTCTCTGACTCTTCAGCTCGTGTCCCAGGAAGTGGCGCCGGGCCCGCCGCGCAACCTGGGAGATCTCGGCGAGACCCTTCGGCCGAGAGGTGGGGTCGAGGGGTCCCGAGAGAAATGCCAGGAGCGTGCGGTGCGCGTCGGCCGTCAAACGCAGCGACTCCCCGCGGTGGCACTCGGCTCCGACGAATCCGGGGCGGCTCTCCTCGAAGATCAGCGATCCGTCCTCCTCGAGGGCGCGGCCGCAGCCCGCGCACTCCCTCGGCGTCGGAAAGAGGCCCGAGAGCTTGAGGATCCAGACGTCGAAGTAGACGGAGACGAGGGTCGCCGGCGCTCCCGAGAAGAGCGCGTCCATGACGTGGCGGGCGAGACGGTAGAACGGCTCGGCCGGCTCGGACTCCGAGACGAACGTCTCCAGGCTCTCCGCGAAGGCCGAGAGCAGCAGGGCCGCGTCGAGATCCTTCGACAGCGCGAAGGAGGGCCGGATCGGATCTACCGCGTTGATCGAGACGAGCTCGCGGCCTTCCTTCTCGTAGTACACGATGCGCGCCTCGGTCATCGGCTCGAGCGCCCCGGAGAAGGCGCTCGTCGCGCGCCGCGCCCCTCGCG
>JBASRI010000277.1:0-12207 GCA_049273755.1 Thermoanaerobaculia bacterium | reverse complement strand
CCACCGGGCGTACCGCCGGGCGCACGCCGGGTCGGGGGGCTCCCGGGCGGTTGTAGACGTTGATTTTGTTGATCTGAATGCCCGGGGAGCGTCCGTATGGAGCGGGCCTTCCAGAGTAAGGCGGCTGACCGTAAGAGGCAGGCCTCGGGCGGGGGCGCCAGCCGTAGTAAGGACCCCACCATGGCCGGTACACCGGCCGGTAACCTCCCCAGCCGAATCCCACATCCCAACCGGTCCAGGGGTTCCAGTTGATCCCGACGCCGAAGCCCCACGTCATTGGCGCTCCGTACCACGCCGTCCCGATCCAGGGGCGGTAGTACCAGCCGGTCCCGTACACGACGGTGCCCCACGGCGAATAGCAGGTCCCCAGGTAGCCCGGCGTGTAGCCGACCCAGACGTAGGTCGGGTCGTACCGGTAGACGCGGACATAGGTCACATAGTGGATCGACGAGGCCGTGGGAATCGTGTAGATGACGGGCGGAACCGCGGTTGCGACAAACCACGGGCCGTACGGCGAATCGCCGGTGAACCACACTCCGCTCTGTACGGCGTAATAGCTCGTGGCGCTGACGCGCACGACCGGCGTGGGGGAGTTGACGGCGTACTGGAGCGGCGTGTCGGGCACGTCGTCGAAGCGGGGGTCGCCGTCGTACCGCGATTCGAACTTCGCCTCCTCGCGGTTGACCTCGGCGGTCTGCGGGATGCTGTTGGCGATCACGGCTTCCTGAGCGGCCGGGGTGCCGGGGACCGTGGCGAGGACGCTCGACTTGGGATCGTTGGCCGGGATCTTCGCGAAATCCGCGGGCAGCGCGGCGCCGTCGACGAACTGCCAGGGGCCCTCCAGGGACTTCGCGCGGAACCAGCGCCCGGTCAGGGGCACGTAGTAGCTCTGGTCCTTCAGGTCGAGCAGGATGTCTCCGCTCGTGTTCGAGACGTAGAGGAGCTGCGTGCCGGAGATGGGCTTCATCTCGGGCTTCCCGCGCGTCACGAGGAGCTCGGCGGGCACCGTGCTGACGATGATTTCCGGAACCGAGCCCCTCTCGAGCAGCGCCTGGACGTCTTCGCCGGGATCCTCGATCAGATCCACCTGGGTCTGGTTCTCGTCCTTGGCAATCGCGTCGCGCGCCGCCTGGACGGCGGGGGAGACGCCGGCCGCAAGTTGCCACGGCCCGGTCGCGGAGCGGGCGGTGAGCCAGCGGTCGCCGATCGGCATCGCGTAGGCGCCACCGTCCTGGAGGATCAAGCTCCGCGTGTTGACGACTCGTTGGAGGTCGCTGCCCTCGACCGGCCGCAGCACGGGATCCCCATCGATCAGGAGCAGGAGCGCCGGAGACGTGCGGTAGTAGATCTTCGGCGGATCGTTCTTCAAGGGCACCGCGTTGCCCTTCTTGTCGGCCTGCGTAATGGCGAGGTTCGCCTCGATGCGCTCGAGCGAGATCGTCCGCGTGGGTTCGGCGTTGCGGCGGAGGATCTCGAGGTACTGGTCGGCTTTGTCGCCGGCCGTCGGGAAGCTGGCCTTCGTGATCTGAATGTCGTCGAGCTGCACGAGGCGCGCTTCCTTGTCGACGAAGGGGTGGGCCTGGATCCAGATCACGCCGTAGGTGGTCTGGGTCTTTTCGCCCACGGGCGTCTCGACCTGGACCGCGGCCCGCGCCTCGAAGTCGTTGTCCTCGAAGCGGTCGATCTGGGGCTGGTAGACGGAGAGCGTGAGCCCGCCGTCTTCGATGACGCGCGGCCATTGGGGATCGCCGGTGTACGCATCCGCGGTTCCCACGTCCGCAGGGGCAGGATCCTGGGCGAGCGCCCCGCCGGGCACCGCCGTCAGGGCCGCGAAGAGAACCGACAGACCGATCGCCCGGAAGAGCAGGCGCATGGTTGGCCTCCCCTTCACCGGTTTTTATCACGGCGAAACCGCGGTTCACAGGTGCGGCCTGGTGTCCCGCGACTATCATCGGTTCCGCGATGACGGGCCCCGCCGACGAGACCCGCGAGAAGACGAAATGAAGTGGGAGGAGCTCGTCCGGCTCGGCCGCGCGCTGCCCGAGGTCGTGGAGGACACCTGGTACCGCACGCCGGCGCTCAAGGTCCGCGGCAAGGCCTTCGTGCGCCTCAAGGAGGACGGCCGGTCGGTCGTTTTTCTCCTCGAGAGCGTCGACGAGCAAGAATTCCTGATCCAGGCGCGCCCGGACGTCTACTTCATCACCGACCACTACCGTGGCTATCCGGCGGTCCTGGCCCGCCTCTCCGCGCTGCGAACTCCCGAGTGCCGGTTCCGGCTCGAGCGCGGGTGGCGCCTCAAGGCGCCCAAGCCCCTCGTGAAAGAGCTCGACGAGCGCGCGGCGCGAAAGCGGCGCCGCTAGAGGGCCGGCGCCCCGACCCACATTTTCTTGCGGCGGCCGGAACCGCGTGCTAGCTTCCGCCTCGCTTCGTCTTCTGGAATGACGGGAGGATCATGGGCAAGGATCTCGTGAGTGCGTGCGTGTTCTGCGCCGGTCTGTTCCTGGGCAGCGAGCTCACCCCCCGGCAGGGCTTCGGCGTCGACATCGGCTTCTCCTACGCCACCCTCGCACGCCGCTACGACGTGGTCGGCGCGGACCCCACGCGCGTGGATGGTTCGGACGTGACGCCGAAGTTCGTTCTGATCGGTCTGGGCCAGTCCCGGCAGCCGGCGGACGGGCTCGGCGCAGGAACCGCAGCCTTCCAGTGGCGGGTGCGGGTCGCGTTCGCTCCCTCGCACGACGAGCAGGAGAGAAAGCTCGCGAACAATTTCGAAGCCATCCATGCGACCGGCAACGGCCGGTATGAGAACTACGAGGTCCTGGGTCGTCTCCCGGTCACGGCCGCCGACTCCGCCGAGCTCATCGCCGGACGCCGCGTCCACAATGCGACCGACATCGTCAACGTCGGGGGAAGCCAGCACTCGTTTACCGAAAGCCGCGGCTTGACCGCGGGACGCATCGACATCGCGGCCGGCTGGCGGCACCGCTGGCAGGGTCTCGAAGCGGCCGCGGCCGTGCGCACGGTCAAGCCGGAAAGCTACTTCGCCACCGCCGGCACGTTCCGCAAGTCGGACGGATGGCTCTGGGGAGGCACCGCCGAACTCCGGGCGCGCCGCGGCGCATGGACCGCCTCGCTTCTCGGCGAGCACATGGCCGGCTCCCTCACGATCCACGAGGAGAGCGAGCCGGCGTTCAATGAGTTCAACTTCGACGCCGACGCCTCGTTGACGGCCGTGAAGCTGACCCTCGGCCATTCCTGGCCCCGCACCGATCTCTTCTTCTCCGCGACCTACGATCGCCAGCGTCTGCCGTTCGTGTCGCTCGCAGTGCTGGGAACCGAAGGTTTGTTGTTCGACGGGGGATACCACCCGGACTCCACGACGAAGGAATGGTTCGGGGAGATCCTCCTCCGCCACGCGCTGACGGCGGGCATTCGGGTCCGGCTCGCGCTCAGGCTCGGCTTAGGAGACGAGACGGTCAAGTTGACGGACCTCGTCCACGGCGGCCCGCCCCTTTCCCTCGACGTGAACCGGCGGGGAGTCTTCGGCGGGGGAATCTCGAGCTCCATCGGCGCCCCGGAGCTGGCGTTCTTCATCGGCGCGGACTTCGGGGTGGCGTTGGGCGCTCCCTAGTTGGGAGTGGGAGTCCTGTCGAAGCGGACCAGAGACAGGCTTCGAAAGGCCCGGTCCGAGCGCCCCAGCGCCGCCGACAGCCAGCTCTTGTCGAGGATGGGAGACCGGTCCAGGACTTCCCACCGGAACGGGAGCTGCGCGAGCGCGCCCTCCTGGTCCGTCGGAATCACGAGGAAGCCGCGCTCGTGGCGGAGACGCTTCAGGAACTCTGCGGAGAGATCCGGGACCATGACCCAGTCGCGGCCCGAATAGAAGTCCATGCTGTACGCGTGGATGCCGTAGAGGTAGGTGTCGCAACCGCCGCCGCACTCGGCTCGAACGGCCGCTCCCCAGCGCGGCGACGGATCGAAGCCCGCGAGCCTCGACTCGAAAACCTGGGTTGCGGCGAGCAGGATCGCGCAGGCGAGCGCTGCCACGAAGGGCGCGGCGTGGGCTCCCGGAGAGACGGCGCCGAAGGCCAGCGCGGCCGCCACGAGAAAGAGGCCGAGGGCGACGAGAATGCTGGGCCCCTCTCCCACCAGGGCGACGGGGCCGCGGAATGCGTGCAGCCAGAGCGCGAGCGCCAACCCGGCGACTCCGGCGGCCAGGATCCAGGGGAGGCGGCGCCAACGGCTGGGTCCGACGCTTTCACGGCTCAGGCTCTCCGCCACCAGCACGGCCGCGGCCGGAAAGAGGGTCAGGAGGTACACCTCACGCTTTTGCACGACCATCGTCCAGAACAGAAGCGTAAACAGGAACCAACCCAGCGGTGCGCTCGAGGGCGGGCGCCGCTTGAGCGCACCCGGGATAAAGAGCGACCACGGAAAGACGGCCCACGCCAGGATCCCGAGGTAGTAGAAGGGGCCGCGCTCGCGCATGTAGCGCGTCGACGCCCCGCGGAGGAACTGATTTTCCCAGTAGAACGCCCACCAGAAGCGGTCGCCGATCCGCCGGTGCATCGCCCAGTGCCACGGAGCGAGCAGCGCGAGCAGCGTGACGGCGGCCGCGGCTCCGCGGCGCAACAGTCGTACCGGGCGTTTTCGGTCCAGGAGAAGACCCACCGCGACGCTCCCGACCGGCAGGACGACGCCGGCCAGGCCCTTGAAGTAGAAGGCCAGGGCGAGCGCCGCTCCCGCGCGCAGCCCCCAGGCCAGATCGGAGCCATCCTCGCGCCGGGTCGCTCCATCGAGCGCGATCACGGCGAGACTGATCGCCAGCGTGAGGAAGGAATCGGCCGCGAACGTCACCGAGAGCTGAAGGAAGGAGAACGAAAACATCAGGATCAGCGCCGCCAACCATCCGGCCCGCACGCCCGAACGGCGCCGCACCCAGCGCCCGACCACCAAGACCGTCGCCAGCGCGGCGAGCGCCGAGGGGAGCCGCTCCGCGAGGACCGAGACCCCCAGCAGCTTGTAGCTTGCGGCGATGATCCACCACGTCAGCGGAGGCTTCTGGAGGAACGGCCCGCCCTCGTAGTGCGGCACGAGATAGTCGCCGCTCTCCAGCATCCAGACCGCAGGCGCCGCGTACATCGGCTCGTTGCCCCGCTGCATCGGCAGCCGGTCGAGGCCGCCCAAATAGAGATACAGGCCCAGGGCGACAGCGAAAAAAACCAGCACGCGCGAGAAGGGCGAGAGACCTTCCGGGCCTTCGACCTCGGCCGCACGCGTATTCATGAAGCTGGGATCCAACGGCGCCAATCCTATGGGATCGGTCCGTACGAGCACCGGGGAGCGCTCCTGTCGCAAGCCTAGGGGAAGGAAAGCCTAGGGTGTCCGCGCCTTCCTGGCGGAGCCGCCGTCTTGCTTCAAGTGACGGTCGAACCAGGCGAGGACCCGATGCTGCAGGTCCTCCTGGTGCCCGCGTTCCTGGATCGAATGCCCCTCTCGCGGGTAGACCACGAGCTCGGCCTCCACGCCGATCTCCTTCAGGCCCGTGTAGAACTCGTATCCCTGTCCGATCGGAACGCCGGAGTCGTTCTCGCCGTGAAGAACCAGGGTCGGCGTTCGGCAGTTTCGGATGAACGTGATGGGAGAGTGATCCTCGTAGGCGGCGCGGTTCGTGTAAGGGTCTCCGAACGAGACCTCGAGCCACGCGCGGCCGGTGGACGTGCCCGCGAGGCTGAAGAAGTCGGAGTGACCTGCCTGAGCGACTGCGGCCTTGAACCGCGTCGTGTGGGTGATTGCCCACTCCGTCATGAATCCGCCGTTGCTCCAGCCGCCGATCCCGAGGCGTTCCGGATCGGCGATTTTCTGTTCCACCAACGCGTCGACGCCATCCATGAGGTCCTGGAAAGCCATGCCGCCCCAGTCCCCGATGGTGGCGTGCATCTTCCAGCCCTCGCCGCTGACGCCGCGGTAGTTGGGGAGAAAGACGACGTATCCGTTGGAAGCGAGCAGCTGCCCCCACGCCCACCAGGTCGCGAGCCACCCCGTCCACCAGGGCGTGTCGCCCGGGTGCCCTTGAACGATCGTTGGATACCGGCGGCCCGCTTCGAAGTTCGGAGGCGTGATGAGGACTCCGCTGCGCGTCATTCCATCCTTCGTGTTCTTCCAGCTCACGGATCGCACCGTCCCCAGCCGCCAGCGCGCGGTCTGCGGATTCAGGTCGGTCAGCTTGCGCGGTGAGGTTCCCGGTCTCACGACCCAGACGTCGGTGGGGGATCGCGGGGTCTGGCTGAGGTATGCGATCGTCGCGCCGTTCGTCGTAAAGCTGAACTCCCACTGAGAGACGACGACGTCGGCGACCGGTTCCACCCGGCCGCCTTGAACGTCCAGCATGTTGAGGGCCTGCCGCGTGCCTTCAATCGTCAAGAGGACGAGGCGGCGGGAGTCCGGTGCCCACTCGGCGCGCAAGATCGTGAGGGGCCGGTCCTTGAGGAGCGGCTGGACCCGGCCTCCCGCGGCAGGGACCATCGCGAGCCAGGAGGCGAACTCCCGTGTGGGTGGGCACTCGCGAAACGTGATGAACCGACCGTCGGGCGACCATCGCAGCGCTCCCGGAAAGGAAACGTTTTCGCTCAGACGCCGCGCGATCTTGCCCGTCTGCCGGTTCACGACGACGAGCGCGAGTCGAAGCTGGTCTTCGGGCCGAGGGCTGGGAGCGACGACGAGCGCGATCTCGTCGCTCCTGGCGGACCAGGCAAACTCCTGAACGTCGAAGTCCCGGCTCGTCAGCAGGGATACCGTTCGGCCGGAGACGTCCAGGATGCCCAACCGGGTGTACCGGAGGTTACGGCCGACGACGACCGGATCCTCTTCGACGGCGGGCTCGGGCGCCGTGAAGGCGATGAAACGGCCGTCGGGCGACCATCCGAATTCGTCGATTCCACCGTCGACGGAGGTCAACTGTTCCGGGGCGCCGGCGCCATCCCCGTCCGCACGGATTCGATAGACCTGACGGGTCGGCCTGCTCGCGCGCGGCAAGGATTCTCCGCGCGCGGAGAGAAACGCCAGCGTCTTGCCGTCAGGCGACCAGCGGGGAGAGCTGTCGTCGCCGCCCAAGATCCGCAGACGCGGGGCGTCGCTTCCGTCCGTGGCCATCGTCCAAATTCCGGAGCGTCGCGCGGCCCGCTGCGACTCCGCCGGCTCGGAAACGACGAAGGCGACGCGCCGAGCGTCCGGCGAGAGTCTCACGTCGCTCGCGAGCCGGATCTCCCCGATGTCGTGCGGGCTCACGGGTTGGGCGGCCAACCGCAAGGTGTTGGCGAAAAGCGCCAGGAACGCTAAGCAAAGGAAGGCTTGCCCCATCAGATGCGATACGCCGGGGAGCCAGAAAGGTATCGGGAGGGGGGCCTCAACCCGGAAACGGCTTACCGGTCAGCCGAATCGCCCAACGTACCGAGCATCCGGCAGGAGAGACTGGGGCTTCGCGCTCATTTCCTGGAAGAATTGAGTCCTGTCAGGCGCGGCGGGCCCGACCGCCCGGCATGTTTTCCGGCGGCTGGGGCCGGCCGTCCGATTGAGCTCATCGTCGGCGCTCGATGGTGATATGGAACCGTAAGAAAACCTGGGCGGTGATTCGGCCGTACGCGCGTGTTGTCTGAAGGAAGGAGCAGGTATGCGCAAACTGGTTTTGTTTCCAGGATTGTTTTTCGGGGCGTTGGGTCTGGCTGTTGCCCAGGTTCCAAAGAAAGCCTCCACCCCTGCCCGACAGAAACCGGCCGCTTCGGCCCCAGCGGACCAGTCGAAATGGAAGGCGGTTTGGGAGCCGGCCAACTACCCGAAAGACATCAACCTGCTCGATGTGAAGTTCGTCTCGGCTGAAGAGGGCTGGGCAGTCGGCGAGAAGAACACCATCCTGCACACCAAGGACGGCGCCAAGACGTGGGAAGTTCAGTTGGGCGGCGATCCGGAATCGAGCGACCGAGAGCTGAGGGAGGTCTTCTTCCTGGATGGAAAGCACGGCTGGACGCGAGGCGGAGCCGAAAAGCTGATGCGAACGAGCAATGGCGGCGCCTCCTGGGAGGAGGTCGGAAAGCTCTCGCAACATGAGCGCGCGCTGAATTTCGTGTCCCCGCAGACCGGCTTTACGGCCTATAGGGTTATCCAGCGCACCGATGACGGCGGAAAGACGTGGAAGCCGGTCCTGCCATGCGCGATCGACTTGCAGGTAGACGGGCTTGCCAGGAAGGTCGACTGCTATTTCAACGACTTGACGTTTCCGAGCACTGCCGCCGGCTACGCCGTCGGCCAGCTCACGGGTGGGAAAAGGGGCGCCGTGGTGGCCCGCACCAAGGACGGCGGCGCGACCTGGACCCTGGCCGCCCCCGAGACCATGGAAGACAACGGCATGCAGGCTTTCTTCTGGAATGAGAACACCGGCCTGGTCACGATGTATGCGGCCAAGACCCTGATGACCGCCGATGGTGGACAGACGTGGAACGGCATCGTCACCCCGTTTGGTGGCGAGCACGCACGCTACGCCATGGGTGATGGTCTGGGTGTCATCATCCAGTACCGGAAGATCGCGTATTCAACCAACGGAGGCCGTAGCTTCAGCGCCCGGGAATTCCCGGTGCCGGCAAATGTGAACGAGGTCGTGTTCCCGGACGCAAAGCACGGTTACCTGGTCGGGGAGCACGGCATGATTTACCGCTATCGCGTCGTGCCGGCGGACTACAACGTGAAGGGCATGATCCCAGCGCCGATGTCCGCCGCGAACTGAGACCCGGCGGAGCAAGCCAGCTCACACGAGGCTCTTCCCGCTCATATGAGAAGGCGGCTGGTCTCCCAGCAGTCTGACCAGGGTGGGGACAACGTCGAATGCCGACCGCACGCCGCGGTCGCCTGGCTCCAGACCCTGCGCCACGACATAGGCCATCCCGTGCGGCCCCGCGTGCCCACCGGTCCGCCGGAACGGTATCGGCCCGATCAGGCCCAGGCGCGGATGCTCGAGCGCGGCGACAACACCTCGCCAAACGACCAGCAGATCGGCCTCGGAGCCCGTCATGGCCAGTGGGTTTCGGGTCCACGCACGCTCGATGGACTCCACCACCGGCTCACCCGTACGTGGGTCGTGACACTCACGGAGCAGGGTCTCGAGCCCTCGACACGTTTCCTCGTACCGGGATGGCTCGATGATGCCGTCCCGCTCGCGCCCCTTCAGATTGATGCGGATGCGCCCGTCGTAGAACGAGGGCAGCGCAAATGCCGGCATCCGCGGCCAGTGAGGTCGGTAACGCAAGGCCGGTTGCCAGTGGAGGTCCTGTCGAACGGTCGGCGTGCCGTGCGAGCGCCACTGCGCCGCGGCGGCTCGAACCGCTCTGAGCACCCCCTTGACCGACGGCGGCAGGCGTCGCACAAGCGAGAGAAGCGCTCCGGAGGAACGTGGCTGCGGCCCCTCCGTCGGCATCGGCACCCAGGCCCGACTCGCATGGGACCAGTCGTCCTCCTCGTCCAGCAGCGGCACGCTCTTTGGCGCTGCCGTCCACTCCGACGGCACGCGGAGCAGCGGGTGGCCGAAGGCGTTGCGGTAAAGCAGCTCGGGAAGGAGGACCATAGACGTGACGTCGGAGTAGTTCGGTCCCATGCCGCCCATGTTGAACGCGACGATCGTCGCGTCGCCAGCAGCTGAAACGAGCTCACCGACCATCCGATCCAGGGCGTGGTGCACTTCCCGTAATGCCCGGCCCGCAGTGGCCGCCGAGGGATGTCCATTTAGCGGATGGCTCGGGTCCACTCCGTACCACAGAGCTTCGATCGCGCCGTGCGCCTCGCTCGCAACCGTGATGAAGAGATCCCAGTCTTGGAGTCGCTCCCCCGCGAGCCACCGCGCCGCGCGCGAGCGGACATCGAGGGCTCGGGCGAGGCCTTCACCCATCGCCTGCGTGCGGGCCGTGGAGGGAAACGGCAATCCGTAGGTCCAATGAGGCGCGGGATAATCCCCGAACCGCCGTTCGAACTCGGCCAGGAGCCCGCGCGGGCGCCCAGCCGTAGACGTCCCCGGATCGTGCGCCCCCCACCCGACAACGCCTCGCGTGTTCCGCGCGAGGCGCAAGTCCACATAGGGCGTGTCGAAGACGACGACCCGCAGGTCGAGACCGGCCCACCACGGAGTGAAGCGGGCGCCCTCCTGCCACGCGACGTAGGCGGTCGGATCGAATTCCACCGCGGCCCAGCGGTGTCCCGCCTCCGGAGAAAGCCCGGACGCGACGTGTTCCCACGCCAGCCCCGTGTGCTGCGCGGGCCCGTGGTCGAGCCGGAAGCGCGCGGCGCGCCGACGTAACTCGGCCAGCGCCGGCATTTCACCCGCGGCCATGAGCCGCTCAGCAAACGCGACTTCCAGGCCATCGAGGCCTATGGCCAGCACTCGCGGACGCGCTATCGACGATCCCCCGACGTCGAGTCTATTGCAATGGACGCAGCCCTGGACTGACGTTCATCTTGCTCTCCTGGGGCCTCTCGTGCGTCGTGACTTCTTGTGCGATCATTCCAGGATCGAAGGTCCGGGCGAGACCTGGGATTGAGGCCGGGCCTGAGAACGGTCCGAGAAACCCCGAGGCGAGAACTGATTGGCCATGTCCATCCGCAGCAGCAGCGCGCCGCCTGCCGCCGGACTGTGGGCCACAGTCCGCAGGCGGATCCGCGACCGCATTGCGCCGCAGTTTCGCCCGCGAGCGGTGAAGCGCTGGCTCGCCACGCATCTGCTGCCCGAGGAGCTGCTCTATCCCCTGTGGCGCCGCCGCACGGCCAGGACGCCGCGCTCGGCGCTTCCGACAGCGAGCGATCTTCATATCATCGAGATCCAGGCGGATGTGCGGCTGGAGATCTATTGGGCGAGTCGCCAGCTGGGTCCTGGGCCGGGCGCCTGCCTCTTTGTGTTGGGTGACGAGATCCTGCGCCTGGACTGTTTCGGCACCGCGGGCCTGGGTGGCCACTATCACATCAATCCCCGGCAGATCGAGCTTGCTTCAGCTAAGACGGCGCGTATCTTCTTTCCTCCGGGCAGCCACGAGGAGCACATCGAACGAGCCGCCTTCGAGCTCGAGCGAAACCTGCCCGCCGCGCTGGCGATGAACCGGGAAGCGCGCATCCGGCGATTCGAAGTCGACGGCGCCCGCCTGGCCCAGGCCAGCAGGGAAATGCGCCAAGTGATGCGCGCCATGTTGGCAGGGCACCGCGACGAGCTGGCCCCCTGATGACAACGGACGTAAGCGTCGTCATTGGGACCTACAACCGAGCCCACCTGCTCGAAGGCACCCTCGAGGCTCTCGCTTCGCAAGAGGTTCCCACCTCTCTGAAGTGGGACATTGTCGTCGTTGACAACAACTCGCGCGACACCACGGCGCAAATGGTCCGGGCGTTCTCGAAGACGACGGCTACCCCGGTGCGCTACGTGTTTGAACCTCAGCAGGGCCTTTCCCACGCCCGGAATCGAGGCGTCAAGGAGGCTCGCGGCTCCATCATTGCTTTCACCGACGACGACGTCCTCCCGGCGCCCGATTGGATCGCCCAGGTAGCCGCGGCGATCGGTCGCTGGAACGCGCAGGGCGTCGGCGGTCGCATTCTTCCGCGGTGGGACGCATCGCCGCCCCTCTGGCTCACCGAGAACCGGCATCTTTTGAACGGTCTGGCGATCATGGAGTTCGAAGCGAGCCGCCTGCTTGCACTTCCTCTGGAACCACAGCCGCAGGTGTGGGGCGCGAACATGGCCTTCCGACGCGAGCTCTTCGACAAGATTGGAGGATTCGATCCGCGGCGAGGCATTGTCGGAAAGCGGCTCTTCCGAGGTGAAGAGATCGACCTGATCAATCGAGCCCTCGCGTCCGGTTTGAAGATCGCCTATGACGCCGCGCTCACGGTCTTCCATCGGATCGGTCCCGACCGGATGCGAAAAGCCTATTTTCGCAAGCTGACGTTCGATGAGGCCCAGGGCAATGCGCGCGTGGCGCCCGTTGTCCGTCGACGTTCCTTTCTTGGAGCACCGCTAGGGTTATACCGAGCAGCCTTGACGGGCTTCTGGAAGTACTTGGGCCTACGGTTGCTGAGAC
Source organism: Thermoanaerobaculia bacterium (assembly GCA_049273755.1). Taxonomy (GTDB): domain Bacteria; phylum Acidobacteriota; class Thermoanaerobaculia; order UBA5066; family Gp7-AA6; genus DAHUXD01. Next base: position 106 of record JBASRI010000277.1, on the reverse strand, counting down.
GACCGGGGGCCTTCGATCAGCAACTCGGCTGGTTGGGGTCGGTTGGACGACTTTCGGGCTACTGGAAGGTCAGTCTGTGGCGATTTTCCAAGGGAGAAACCGAAAC
>JBASRI010000253.1:0-7248 GCA_049273755.1 Thermoanaerobaculia bacterium | reverse complement strand
GTGGTCGACCGCTACGAGGCCGTCCTTGAAGGGGACCGGGTCATCGCTTAACATCCCTTACGTCCAGCCACGAGCCCTGCCCCGGTAAACGTTCGATGCTGAAGCAGAAAGCCCGCGCCATCGCTCTGGGAGTACTCCTGACGGATCTCTTCCTGACGGCGGTATCTTTTCAGGTGACCTGGGCGGTGCGCCACGGCTGGCTGACGTCGGCGTTCCCGACGCTCTTCCCGTTGCCGCTGGCCCCGCTCGACCAGTACCTGCCGCTGCTCTTCTTCATCCTGCCGATCTGGGGGCTGCTGTTGTACGCCGCGGGGTTCTACCGAAGTCACCGCACGTTGCCTCTGGGCGAGGAGATCTGGGCCGCCGCAAAGGTCGCGTTCGGAGGCCCGGCGCTCCTCGTCGTGCTGATCTACGGCCTGCGCCTGGAGTTCGTGAGCCGCTGGTTCCTGGTTCTCTTCGGCGTCGTCAACTTCCTCTTCATCGCGACCGAGAAGGTCACGCTCCGCCTGACGTCGCGCTGGGTGCGCTCGCGGGGCTTCAACTTCCGCACGGCGCTCATCGTCGGGACCGGCCCGAAGGCCTCGCAGTTCGCCGACTTCCTCGAAGCCCACCCCCACTGGGGCTTCCGCGTGCTCGGGTACCTCGACGACGAGAACGGGGGAGAGATCGTCCTCAGAGACCGCTGGCCGCGCCTGGGCCGCATCACGGACATGGAGGGGATCCTCGGCAGCGAGGTCGTGGACGAGGTCATTTTCGTCATCGAGAAGGGCAAGCTGGGCGACTACGAGGACGCGCTGCTCGTCGCCGAGCGCCACGGGGTTCGGGCGCACGTCTCGCTCGACATCTTCCCGCACGTGCTGGCGCGGCCCGTGCTCGAGGAGCTCGACGGGATCCCGTTGCTCTCCTTCACGACCACGCCGTCGAACCCGGGTCAGCTCGTCGCCAAGCGGGCCCTCGACCTGGCGCTGTCGCTTGCGCTCTTCCTCGTGACCCTCCCGATTCAGTTGCTGGCGACGCTGGGGATCCTCCTGACCTCCGGAACTCCGGTTTTCTTCCGCCAGGTCCGCTGCGGCTTGAACGGCCGCCATTTCACGCTGCTGAAGTTCCGCACGATGCATTCCGGCGCCGAAGAGCGCCTGTCGGAGATCTCGCACTTGAACGAGATGACCGGACCGGTCTTCAAGGCCACGCGCGACCCGCGGTCGACGCCGGTGGGTCGGCTGCTCCGGCGGCTGTCGATCGACGAGCTGCCGCAGCTCTGGAACGTGATCGTGGGGAACATGAGCCTCGTGGGCCCGCGGCCGCCGCTGCCGGAAGAGGTCGCGCGTTACGAGCCCTGGCAGAGACGGCGGCTCAGCATGAAGCCGGGCCTGACGTGTCTCTGGCAGATCTCGGGCCGGAGCGAATTGGATTTCGACCGGTGGATGGCCCTGGACCTCAAGTACATCGACACGTGGTCGCCGCTGCTCGACCTGAAGATCCTGCTGAAGACGGTGCCGGCGGTCTTGTCCGGCAAGGGAGCCCGGTAGACCGGGCCTCTTGTCATCCCGAGCGAAGCGAGGGATCCCTTTCGAGGAATTCTATGGCTTCAAAAGGGATCCCTCGGCGCTGCGCGCCTCGGGATGACAGCTCTACCGATTCCCGCTGCGCTCCTGGCCTCCAGCCTCGGATTCCTTGAACAAGTACTTGATCGAGGCCTTCGGAATCAGCAGGTTCGGGCCCTTTTCCCGGTTCACCTTCAGGCAGGCCTTGTCGTACCACTCGATCCACCCGTGGATCTGTTCCCCGTCGTTGAGCACGACGACCATGGGAGTCTTGGCCGCCATCTGCTTGAGGTAGTAGTAGCTCTCGGCATTCGTCTGCTCGGGGGGGACCTGCTTGCGCTGGGCGAACGAGCGGGTCGGATAACGGTCCGCGAGGTCCGCGAGATTGGGTCGGATCAGTTTGCGGTTGGCGGCAGGTCCTTCGTCTTCGCCTCGGAAGGCGCCGCCGGAGTTTCGGTTGGCCACGGCTGACTCTCTTTAGTCCCGTTAAAAGGTGGGACGATTTGAGAGGTCAAACAGGCAACTCGGCGGGATTATTCTGCTTCCGGGGCGGCGGGGCCGGCCCCTCGTCCTCGTAGGCCAGGCAGCACATCAGGCGCCCGCACATCCCCGAAATCTTCGACGGGTTGAGCGAAAGATTCTGGTTCTTGGCCATTTTGATGGTTACGGGATGGAAGGACTTGAGGAAGGTCGAGCAGCAGAGGGTCAGTCCGCAGGGTCCGATCCCGCCTCGGATCTTCGTTTCGTCCCGGGGGCCCAGCTGGCGCATCTCGATGCGGACCGGGTGCTTCATGGCCAGGTCCGAGACGAGTTTGCGGTAGTCGATCCGGGCTTCGGAAGTGTAATAAACCGTGACCTTTCGGCCGTCGAAGGTCTCCTCGGCCCGGACGACTTTGATGTTCAAGCGCTTCTCGGCCGCCAGCGCCTTCGTGTCGTCCAGGAAACGGCCCTCGCGGGCCACCTTGGTCCTGTACGCTGCCTCATCGGTGCCGGTGGCGACCCGGACCAGCCGGCGGGAATCCCGCAACTGGCACTGTTTCAAGATCATGGGCCGCATGTTCGTGATCTGGGCGTGCTCGAGCCCCGAATCGCCCTCCACGATCACCCGCTGCCCCCGGGAAACATCGATGCCCAGCGTGTCGCAGAGGACGTTGCGACCGTCCTCGTGTTCGTTGATCCGGATGCCGACGTACTGGCCGGGGTTATAGGAATTACCGACCCCACAGCCACCGCCACTGCCACAGCCACCCATGAGAGCCCCCGACCGTTGAAAGTACCACGGGTCCCTACCGGGCCCCCGACGGGGCTGTCATTCCGGCTTGCCAGCCGCCTTCTTTTCAGGGCTTTGCGAGCTTCCGGAGAATCTCCTCGGCGGCCTCGGGACCGGCCGCTGCGGCCAGCCGGATGGCGCCTGGAACCTCCACCCCCCGCTGAGCGAGCGTGTACAGAGGTGGCGCGCCCGGATCCTCTTCCCGGATGAGCGCGGCGATTTCGGGCGCGCCCTTCTCCGCCAGGATCAGCACGGCGTCGATGCGGCGGTTGCGGGCCAGCCGATCGAGCGCGTCCTCGGCGCCGCTGGCGGCAACGATCTCGACAGAGGGGTGGCCGGCGCCGAAGGCCGCCAACTCGGAGGCGCCCTCTCCCACGGCCAGGATCGTGATCAATTCGGCGGCGCCTTCTCGACCCAGAGCACCGCGAGGCCGCCCGGGATCGCCTTCTCGCGCCCCTCGGCCAGATAGAACACGAGCGTCCAGAGTCCCGCCGAGGGCGGCGTGAATCGGAACTGAAAGTGCCCGCTCCCGGCGATGCGGATGCGGTCCTCCGTCTCGGCGCCAACCACGTGCATGGACTTGAGCCCCTCCTCGACGTAGGCCAGCTTGGGCTCGGGAAACGTGTAGGTGGTGCGCGCGCTCGCTTCCGCCTTCGTCAGCGGGCGCGGCGACGGCTCGCGGGCGAGCGTCACGAACCGCAGGCGGTTGGAACCGAGCGGGCGTCCCTTGACGAGAACGGTATCGGGGTTGTCGCCGACCCGCTGAAGGGAGAGCTCGGAGAGCCGCCGCGTCAGGAATTCCTGGGCCATCCGGAAATTCCCGCGGTCGATCGCGTAGCCCACGCCGACGTGGGTGGCGTTGGGATCCAGGATCGTGCGGCGGTGGCCGTCGTAGGGAGGCGTCTCGCGCATCATGTCGGCCTGGCCGGCGAGCGCGAGCTCGAGCGCCGACTCGCGGAACTTCGGGCCGGTCGTGCGCCAGGAGACGGAGTTCTCGGCGCCCATGCCGAAGACTTCCGCCAGGGCCGTGCGGGCGTAGGGCGGTATCCCGTCGATCAGAAAGTGGCCGTTGGTGCCGTCGGCGACTTGGGCCGCGGTGTACGCGTCGGCCACGCGCGACGCCGCCTCGTCCCAGGCCAACGGCGGGAGGTTGGCCCGCGCGCGGTCGGCGTTGATCCGCGCGAACACTCCGGCCTTGACGGGATCCCGTGGCTGTGCGGGCCCCGGGTAGGTCTCGGTCAGCGGGTGCTGGAGGCTGGGCCGTCGAATCGCCAGCCTCTCTGCTTTCGGCGCAGGCACGACCGCGGCGCAGGCGGCCACGGCCAGGACGAGGGCCGCGCCGGACACCCGTGCTAATTTCACGGGATGGCGGCTCCGCCGATCCGTTTCGGAACTTCGGGCTGGCGCGCGGTCATCGCCGACGATTTCACGTTCGCCAACGCGCGCCGCGTCGTCGCCGCGATCGCGCGCGTGCTCTCCGCGGAGGGCCGCTCGGGCGGCCTGATTCTGGTGGGTTTCGACACGCGCTTTCTCGCCGACCGGTTCGCCCTCGAAGCCGCCGGGATCCTCGCCCGCCACGGCTTCGCCGCCGAAGTGAGCGCCCGGCCCGTTCCCACGCCGGTTCTCGCCTTCGAGATCCGCCGCCGGGGCGCCGCCGGCGCGATCAACTTTACCGCAAGCCACAACCCGCCCCGGTACCTCGGCATCAAGTTTTCGACCTCCGACGGCGCGCCCGCCCTTCCGGAGGTAACGCAGAAGATCGAGGCCGAGATTCTCGCGATTCCGGAGGAGCCCGCGCCCGAAGCTCGCGCGGTCGTGCGCTTCGACCCCGCTCCGGCCTACCTCGCCGATCTCTCGAAGATGGTGGACGCCGGCTCGGTCGGGCGCGGAAAGCCCCGCTTCTCGCTCGACTTCCGGTTCGGCACGTCGGCGGGCTTCCTCGACGCCTACCTCGAGACGACCGGCGCCTCGCTTTCACGCCTCCACGCCGACCCCGACCCGCTCTTCGGCGGCAGCTCGCCGCAGTGCGGCGAATCGGAGCTCGGGGAGCTCGCCGCGGACGTCCGGAACGGCAAGTCGCGACTGGGTCTGGCGACCGACGGCGACGCCGACCGCTTCGGCATCTGCGACGACTCCGGCGCATACGTGCAGCCCAACGAGATCCTGTCGCTCCTGCTGGCGGATCTGCTCGGCCGTAAGGGCCGGCGCGGCGGAGTGGCGCGCAGCGTGGCGACCACGCACGCGCTCGACGCGATCGCGAAGAAGCACGGGGTGCCCGTCTACGAGACGCCCGTCGGCTTCAAGTACATCGGAGAGCTGCTGCTCGAGGGGAAGATCGTCCTCGGGGGCGAGGAGAGCGCCGGCCTGACCGTCGAGGGGCACGTCCCGGAAAAGGACGGCATCCTCGCGGATCTGCTGACCGCCGAGCTCGTGGGCGCGACGGGCAAGACCCTCGGGCAGTTGCGCGCCGAGCTCTGGAAGGAGATCGGCCCGCACCGCACGCGCCGGATCGACCTGGCGCTCTCGCCGGAGGCGCGGCGGCGCCTCGCCGAGAAGAGGAAAACGCCGCCGCAGACGCTCTCGGGGCGGCGCGTCGCCTCGGTCAACCTGCTCGACGGAATCAAGTTGATTTTCGAGGACGGTTCGTGGATTCTGGTTCGCGAGTCGGGCACCGAGCCCGTCGCCCGCGTGTACATCGAAGCCCATTCCGAAGCCGACCTGGAGGCCCTCGCGCGGGCGGGGCAGGAGCTGATCGCATGAGCTTTTCGATCGAGGGCATCCATGCCCGCGAGATCCTCGACTCGCGTGGCAACCCGACCGTCGAGGTAGAGGTGCTGCTCTCGGGCGGCGCCTCCGGCCGCGCGGGCGTGCCCTCGGGCGCCTCGACCGGGACCCGCGAGGCCCTGGAGTTGCGCGACGGAGACAAGAAGCGCTACGGCGGCAGGGGAGTCCGGAAGGCGGTCGCCCACGTCAACGGCGAGATCGCGGAGGAGCTCGAAGGCGCCGACGCCCGCGACCAGGCCCTGATCGACCGCATTTTGATCGAGCTCGACGGGACGCCGAACAAAGGGCGCCTCGGCGCCAACGCGATCCTGGGCGTGTCGCTGGCCGTGGCACGCGCGGCGGCGGAGGCGTCGGGCATGCCCCTCTACCGCCACGTCGGCGGCTCCGGCGCGAAGACGCTGCCGGTGCCGATGATGAACGTGATCAACGGCGGAGTGCACGCCGACAACCGGCTCGATCCCCAGGAGTTCATGGCCTGTCCCGTGGGCTTTTCGACCTTCGCGGAGGCGCTGCGCGCGGGCACGGAGACGTTTCACGCCTTGAAGGCAATCCTCAAGAAGAAGGGTCTTTCGACGGGCGTGGGCGACGAAGGGGGCTTCGCGCCCGACATCGCCTCCGCCAAAGAGGCGCTGGACTTGCTGCTGTCGGCGATCGAGGCCGCGGGCCACCGTCCGGGCCGCGACATCGTGATCGCTCTGGACCCCGCGGCCTCCGAGTTCTACGAGGGCGGCAAGTACGTGCTGAATGGGGAGAAGAAGACGCTCTCGAGCGACGGGATGATCCGTTACTGGGCGGATCTCGTGTCCTCCTACCCGATCGCCTCGATCGAGGACGGACTGGCCGAAGGGGATTGGAAGGGCTGGCAGGCGTTGACGAAGGAGCTCGGCGGCAAGATCCTTCTCGTCGGCGACGACGTCTTCGTCACGAACCCGGAGATCCTGGCGCGCGGCATATCCGACGGCGTCGCCAACGCGCTTCTCGTGAAGCTCAACCAGATCGGCACGCTGACCGAGACGCTCGAGGCGGTGCGCCTGGCGCAGACCAGCGGCTACCGCACGATCGTTTCGCACCGCTCCGGCGAGACGTCCGACGACACGATCGCCGACCTCGCCGTGGCTGTCAACGCCGGGCTCATCAAGACCGGATCCGCCTGTCGCGGCGAACGGCTGGCCAAGTACAACCGGCTCCTCGCGATCGAAGAGGAGCTCGAGGGCGCCGGCCGCTTCGCCGGCGCGGGAGCGTTCCCCGGATGAGGAACGCCGAGCACATCTCGCGCGGGCCCCGGCCCATGACCGCGTTCCTCGTGTCGCTCGCGATCTCCTCGGTCTTGATGGGCGTGCTCCTGCTCTCGGACCGCCGCGTGCTGGAGTTGCGCCGCGCGCGGAGCGAGGTCCAGCTTCTGGACCGCCAGATTGCCGAGCGCAAGAAGGAGAACGACGACCTCAAGGCCTCGATCGACGCCGCCAGCCGCCACGAGTTTCCCGCTGAGAGAGTCGCGCGCGAAGAGCTCCACCTGGTCGAGCCCGACGAGGTCGTGCTCCTCTATCCCCCCGGAAGCCTCACGAAGCCCACGACGACCCCGGCTTCCGGGACCGCGCCCGCCGCTCCGCGGTCTCCAGAGAAGTGAGCGAGACCGGCCCGATCCGCAGC
>JBASRI010000247.1:0-2270 GCA_049273755.1 Thermoanaerobaculia bacterium | reverse complement strand
CGCACCCGCTGTTCACCGCCGCCGGGGTCGCGCAGTGAATCTGGTGCCGCTCGAAGGCGGCCCGGATCGCCGTCATGTGCGGCGTGCCGTTGTTCAGGTCCCCGTCGTCGTCGTCGGCGGCGAGCATGCTCAGGTAGCCGCCCGTCGCGGAGCACCCGCCGCCGACGGAGCAGGTATACCAGCTACCCACCGGCTGGGCGCCCGCGTAGAGGATGCGTGTCGCGACCTCGTGGGCCGTCTGGGAGTCGTAGTTGAAGGGACCGGCCAGCAGGTCGCGGGTCATCAGGTCCCACGCCGTCTCCGCCATGACGTACCCCTCGCAATGGACCTCGCCGCCGCACGGGCCGCCGCCCGGCGGACAGGCCGACGCCGCACCCGTGCCGCCGCACTGGGCGTTTGTAAAGCCGCTCTGGACCCAGGTCACCGTGTGCGGCTGATTGCAGCGGTGGTGAAGGTAGTCGATGTCGCGCACGCCCGTGCACCCCGTCGAGGGCGTGCCGTCACAGGCGTCGCCGTACCCGCCGCAGACCTGGTTGAGGAAGAAGCCGCGCCCGATGCAGGAGGTATTCAGGCGCACGGCCGCGTAGATGTCGGCGATCGCCTCTCCCGGGTTTGCGATGTTGGGGTTGACACCGTTGTTGTCGAGTCCGTGGCCCCACTCGTGATCGAAGATCGCCGCGATCTCGCCAGTGTTGGCGCAGCCGCTGCCGAGGCTCGAGCGGAAGAAGTTCACGGTGACGCCATCCCAGAATGCATTGCAGGTCTGGTTCAGGTTCATGTTGGCGGTCAGCTGCGTGCGCACCCAGACGCCGCCCGGTTCCGAGGCCGAGAGGTGTCCCCGCGCCAGCTCCGCCTGGCGGTTGAGCTCGTAGAAGCCCGAGCGGCTGGACTTGGTGTCCCCGGCCGAGTGGCCCGCGGGCACGACGCAGTCCGTCGCCGCCGCCGTGGGGCCCGATGCGATGTCGATCCCATTGGTGCCCGTCTCCGCGATCGTGCCGCAGGAATCCAGGATCTTGATGTAGAGGCCCGCGAGCGCGGTCGAGATGGAGCCCGGAATGCAGCCCATGTTGCCGCTGCCGTCCGTGAATCGCTTCACGCCGCCGACGGTGAAGTCGACGTAGGGCATCGGCCAGCCCGGCTGCTCGATCCCGTCGGGCGGACGCTGGTCGTTGCTCAGGGGATAAACGCCGCCGATGATCTGGCCGTCCAGATACTGGTTGCGGTCCTCGAACGCGAAGAGCGTCCCGTTGGCCGCGTCGACCAGACCTTCCCAGTTGCCGAGGTCGCCCTCGATCCTGCAGGAGACGACCCACGCCAGGCGGTAGGAGATGCCCTCGCCGAGCGACATCGGGATGAACTCCAGGTGCGGGGGTTTCGTGAACGCTTCGATCGCCAGCGGCCGCACGTGGGCGCGCACGGCTTGCTCGGCGTCCTCCGCCGGAACCCCGGCGATGCGCGAGACCCCCGCGTCCACGTCGCCCCACTTCTGCAGGCCGAGAAGGATGAGGTTGCCGCTGTTGATGGCGGCGCCCATGGAGTTGTCGCGGACGGGGATGCCGTCGACAACACGTCCCGCGTACACGAAAACGAGCGCGCCGTTGCGAAGGATGGAGATGCGGGGAACGGCGGGGAGCTGCGACAGATCGAGCCGCAGATCGCCTTCATGCGCCTTCAGGTACGCGGACAGAGCGTTCCAGACCTCCGCTTTCAAGGCTTCGTCGCCACTCGGAGCGCGACCCGCCGGCCACGCGAGGTTGTTTCCGGCGCCGCTGCCCGGGATCAAGGGGTGGCTGAGGATCAGAGAGCTCCAGCGCCCGACGCGGGAATCGTAGAACGCCGTCCCCGGAGCCACGCCGAGCGCGTGGATCTGCACCTGCAGCCCCGCAAGGGTCGCGGCGTCGATCTCTTCGAGAGATTCCGTCACTTCGGCAACGCGCAGGCCGGGGTGCCGGAAGGACTTTTCGCTGGCCGGGCCGATCCGGGGCTGGATCGCTCCGAGGATCGAGACGGAGAAGAGGCCGACCAGAACGAGGGCGACACGCAGGATCTTGACGATGGGATTCACTTCGCTCCTTCGCTGAGAACAAAGATCGGAGGACCTCCCGCAATCCGTCGCGCGGACCCGAGACTCGACTTGCTATCCCTTGTGATCGAAACTCGGAAAACGGTACCGCCGATGCGGGTTTCTTTCAACAGGAAAAATCAGGGCGACTCTCCGAGAAGGCGCCGGGCGTCCTCCCCCGCGGCCGACCGGCCGGCGAGCTCGGCGG
>JBASRI010000207.1:0-1976 GCA_049273755.1 Thermoanaerobaculia bacterium | reverse complement strand
ACTGCGGTCCGATTGCGGGGCGGCGCTCCCCGAGGGGGCCGCCGTCCAGATCGCCGAGTTCGTCGAGGCCGGGCGGCAGGCGCTCGGTGCCGTGCCCACGCCGGAGCGCGTCGTGCTCGAGCGCTTCTTCGACGAGAGCGGCGGGATGCAGCTCGTCGTCCATGCGCCATTCGGCTCGAAGATCAACCGCGCCTGGGGGCTGGCGCTGCGCAAGAAGTTCTGCGTGGGGTTCGGCTTCGAGCTCCAGGCGGCGGCCAACGAAGAGGCGATCGTCCTGTCCCTCGGCACGCAGCACGCCTTCCCGCTCGAGGACGTCTTCGACTACCTGAACCCGGCCACCGCGCGCGAGGTGCTCATCCAGGCGTTGCTGGCGGCTCCGATGTTCGAGACCCGGTGGCGCTGGAACGCCCAGCGTTCCTTGATGCTCGAGCGCTGGCGGGGCGGGCGCAAGGTGCCGCCGGCGATTCTCCGCATGCGGTCCAACGACCTGCTCGCGGCGGCGTTTCCGCAGGTCCTGGCGTGTCCGGAGACGCTGCCGGGCGGTCCCGTGCAGGTGCCCATGGACCACCCCATCGTGAGGCAGACGATCGAGGACTGCCTCCACGAGGCCATGGACGTGGACGGGTTCCTCGAGGTTCTGCGCGGGCTGCGCGACGGCTCGATCGAGAAGGTCGCCGTCGACGTCGTGGAGCCCTCGGCATTCGCGCGGGGGATCCTGTCGTCCCAGCCCTACACGTTCCTCGACGACGCGCCTCTCGAGGAGCGCCGCACGCATGCGGTGTTCGCGCGCCGGGTGCTCGATCCCGGCACGTCCGACGAGATCGGAACGCTCGATCCGGAGGCGATCGCACGCGTACGCGAGGAGGCGTGGCCCGAGCCGGCCGACGCCGAGGAAGTCCACGAGGCGCTCCTCTGGATGGGCTTCGCGGCCGCCGACGAGGTCGACCATTGGCGGCCCTGGCTCGACGCTCTGGCCGCCGATGGGCGCGTCGCGTATGAGGACGGGCGCTGGTTCGCCGCTGAAGCGCCACGGGACCCGAAATCGGTGCTGCGAGGGAGACTCGAGGCGCTCGGCCCCATCTTTGAGGGCGAGCAGGACGAGGTCTTGCTCCGCGAGCTCGAAGCGGAGGGAGCGGTGCTGCGCACTCGGATCGCCGGCCGCGCCGCCTGGTGCAACCGCCGCCTGCTCGCGCGCATTCACCGGTACACGCTCGACCGGCTGCGCCGCGAGATCGAGCCCGTCACGGCGGCGGAGTTCCTGCGGTTCCTGGCCTGCTGGCAGCACGTGGATCCCGAGCACCGGCTGGAAGGGCCGCGGGGCGTGGCCGCCGTCGTAGCTCAGCTCGCCGGTTTCGAGATCCCTGCGGCGGCGTGGGAGGCGAGCGTCCTGCCGGCCCGCGTCCGCGGCTACAAGCGCGAATGGTTGGACGCGCTGACGCTCTCCGGGGAAGCGGCCTGGGGAAGGCTCTGGGGCGCGGGCGCGTCCCCGATCCGGCGCACGCCGATCGCCCTGATGCCCCGCGAAGACCTCGAGGCATGGACTGACCTGGCCCCGCCCGCAGAGGGGGTCGCGTCGCACGCGGCGGCAGCCGTGCAGGAAACGCTGACCCGCCGCGGCGCCATGTTCTTCCAGGAGCTGGTGCGTGAGACGGGTCTTTCGGGCGGCGAGGTCGAGGAGGGCTTGACCGAGTCGATTGCCTTCGGCCGGGCCGCGTGCGACTCCTTCGGCGGCTTGCGCTGGCTCGTGGTGCCCGCCTCCCGACGCCGGGCGACCGGATTGACGGCGGGTCGCTGGACACTCTTCCGTTCCGCCTCCGCCTCCTCCTCCGCCAAGGCTACGGCGGATTCGGCCGCCGCGGAGTTCGTGGCTCGACGTCTGCTGGCGCGAACGGGAGTGGTCTTCCGCAAGACGCTCGCTCGCGAGAAGCAGCCCTTGCCCTGGCGCGACGTCGCGCGGGCGCTGCGCGGGCTGGAAG
>JBASRI010000204.1:0-5592 GCA_049273755.1 Thermoanaerobaculia bacterium | reverse complement strand
CCGAAGAGGTCCTGGTACACGTCGGACACCGCGAAGGCATAGAGGTCGATGCCGCGGGGGCCCGAGAACACGAACTGGAAGAGCGTGCCCCAGCCCACTTCGGGCAACGTTGGGGTCACGCGAGGCTGAAGGATGGCGTACCCTTCCACGACCTTGACGGCAGCCGGATCGAAGCTGGGAAGGTTCATAGGATGGGCGATCGTTCCGACCAGCCGACGCGCCGCCTCCCGCGGCAGGCGCGAGTCGGCGTCGAGCGTGATCACGTAGCGAATGCCGGAGGGCGCCTGCGGAGCGCCCGGATCGAGCGGCAGAAAGGATGTGTCCGCCGCTCCGCGCAGGAGGCGGTTCAACTCGCGCAGCTTGCCGCGCTTGCGCTCCCAGCCCATCCAGACCCCCTCCCGCTCGTTCCAGAGACGGCGGCGGTGGAGGAGCCAGAAGCGGTCGCCGCCTCCGGCCGCGGGACCGTGCCTGTCGTTGAGTTGCCGGATCGCGGCACGCGCGAGCTCGACGAAAGCCCCGTCCTCGGGGAGGCTCTCGACGGACGCGTCCGGCCAGTCCGACAGAAGCGCAAACCGCAGCTCGGGATCGGCATTGGCCAGGTAATGCACTTCCAGCCTCTGGACCACCTCGTCGATCTCAGACTCGTCGGTCAGAAGCATCGGGATGACGACGAGCGTGCGCAATTCGGCCGGGACGCCGCCCGCGAGCTCGAGCTTCGGGAGGCGCCGGGGGCCCATGAGCCGGGTGACGTAGCGATTGATGAGAGCGATCGCGAGGTCGGACGCGGGCACGAAACCGAAGAGAGCGAGCAGAACGACCGACGACGCGGAAACGCCGGCGAGCGCGGTCAGGGCTGCCGGCACCGCGAGAATGGCCAGCGTCGAAAGCGCGATCGCAGCCAGATACAGCGGCGTCGCCGCCCGAATCCAGGCGCGCCGCAGCCATTGCCGGCCGGGGACCCGGTAGCCGAGCTCCCGCTCGAGTCGGGAGCGTCCCTTCGCAATGAGGTAGTAGCCGGGGTCGCTCAAACGGGGATCGGCGGCCCTGGCGGATGCGCCCTCTTGCGTCGCGGTGCTTGCCGCCATTCGCACCGCGCGCCGCGCCACCTCGAGCTCATCGTGCGAGCTCCCCCGTGAGAGCTCTTCGATGGCATGGCGATACCGGTCGCGCGTCGGGAAGTCCATTTCCGCCACGCGGGTGCTGTCGCACAGAGCCTCGTGAACCAGGCTCACGCTTTCGAAGAAGTCGGCCCAATCGGCGGACGACAGAAGACGCATGCTCGTGATGACGTTGCGCACGGTCGCGTGGTTGGCAATCTGCTCCTGGTGCTCAACGCGAACGAGGTCCTCCGCCGTCGTTCCCTCGCTCGCGAGCCGCCTGTCGAGCCACTCGAGCGCGGGCGTGACCGCAGGATCCTGCTCGCGCAGCCTCTGGACAAGCTGGACCGCGAACGCTTGCGAAAACGGGGCCTGCTCCAACTTTTGGAGCACCGCCACCGGCTCGGGCTTGAGGATGCCGCCGGTGCCGAGCAGCACGTCGGCGATCGCGTCCGCCTGATCCCGCGCGATGCCCCGCGCGGCGACGCGCTCAGCCAGGCGCCTCAGATTCTCAACGAGCACGACTCGCAGCGAGATCGCCAGCGCCCACAGCTCACCGATGGTCAGCGGCTGGACCCGCTGATAGGAGAGGACGAAACGGCCGAGCGTCTCGAGCTCGATCCGGCTGTCCGTGTGCGCGACAAACGACCAGGCCAGCCCGTACACCCGCGGATAGCCTTCGAGGGGTCCGGAAGCGAGTTTGGGCAGCTCCCGATAGAACCCCGGCGGGAGGTCCTCCCGGACCTCTCGAACCTGCTCCTCGGCGATGTGGAAATTGTTCAGCAACCACTCGGCCGCCGGCGAGATCGAACGGGTCTGGCGGCTGGCCTCCGCGATCAACCGGTGCGACCGGATCAGGACTCGTGCATTCTCCCGCAGCCGCGGCAGCAGCCGCCGCCCGCGCCTCTTTCCCGGATAGACGAGATGCTCGGCCGCGAGCGTGCCGGCGAACTGCTCCAGGTGCTCCGTCGAGAAGAGCTCTGCCCGAATGGGCGGGGCGGCCGCTCGCATTACCCTCTTCTTACCACGGGCAAAAAAAATGCCGAGCCGCGTAAAGGCTCGGCGGGTAAGGCAGAACGGAGAGATCAGGCCGTCCGGGGCGACTTGACCTGAAGATTGTTGATGACCCGGACGACACCGGAGACCGTGCGGGCCTCGCTCTGCGCTTCGGAGCCCGGCCGGTCATCCCGAGGAGCGCAGCGACGAGGGATCCCGGGCTTGATCAATGAGAAGCGACTGCAGCCACTCACGCCGTGAGGCGGTTTCCTCTCACCAGATGCAATACGATAGCGATCACCGCCAGCACGATGAGAACGTGAACGAGTCCCGTCGAGACGTGAAACGCAAAGAGACCCAGAGCCCAGAGAACCAGGAGAACGATGGCGATCGTCATCAACATGGGAACCTCCTATGCGACTTGGCGCTTTCCTCGTGACTTGCGATTCACCGGGACGTCGTTTTCAACCCGCTGAGACTCGCCACCCGTGGCCGCCTGGACTGCCGCGAGCAGGGTCGCCAGGCCGAAGGAGCTTTCGTGCCGGATGGAGTTGATGAAGAAGGCCGGCGCCGCCCCGACTCCGCTGCGGACGCCTCCCTCCCGGATGCCCCGGATCTTCTCGGAGTGGACGTGGGCACGCATCTCGCGCCGGAACCGAAAAATGTCCAGGCCGGCCTCCGCCGCGCGCCGGGTTAGCCGGATTTCGTCCGTCGGAGCTTTGCTTTCGAATATGGAGTCGTGCATCTCCCAGAACTTGCCCTGCGAGGATGCGCACTCGGCGGCCTCGGCCGCCTCCTCGGAGTGCCGGAATTGCTCGGGCTGGGGGAAGCTGCGGTAGACGTAGAGGAGACGCGTACCCATCTCTTTCTGGATCTTCTTGACCGTGCGGTACGTCTGCGCGCACGCCGGCGACGCGAAGTCGCCGTAAGCCACCAGCGTGGTTTTTGCGAGTGGTGAGCCGCGGACGTGGTCCCTCGCCGAAACCGTCCGCGCGAGTCTTTGGGTCTGTCGTTGAGTCTTCATCGTGTAACCATCCAAGCCTGGCATGCGATCTCGACCTGGTTTGTCCGACATTCGGCCGAGCGGCATCGCCGGACCATCATCATGTCCGGCAGGCTGCGCCGGGTCCAATCGTTTGTTTCGCTCGAGTTGAGACCCGGGAGCGCTGGAGTGGAAGTCTGAAAGTCCCTCGGTCAGGCCATCGCAGCGCGGGCGACTCCGTTCGGCGACCGTGCCGGGGCTCGCTCCGAATACGATCTGGGAACCGTGAAATAGAAGGTGCTTCCCGCTCCGGGCCGGCTCGTCGCCCAGATCCTCCCGCCGTGCGCTCGGATGATCGCCCTGGAGATATAGAGTCCGAGCCCGAGACCGCGGGGGTCCGAGTCCTGGAGCTGGCAGAAACCCTCGAACACGCGATCCAGGTCTCGCTCGGGGATTCCGGGCCCGTCGTCCCGAACGGAAACCTGAAGCTCATGGCCCAAAATCGTCGCCTGGACGATGATCTTGCCCTTTACCGAGCTGAACTTGATGGCGTTGGAAAGAAGGTTCGAAAGCACTTGAAACATCCGGTCGTGATCGGCCGTTGCCCGCAGGGGGGCGTTGGGGATGGCGAGCGTCAGGGAGAGAGATTTGACGCTGGCAAGCGGGCGGAAGATCTCGACAGCTTCCCGGAGGAGCTCTGCGGCGTCGAGGGGCCGGGGCACGACCTCCAGTTTGTTGGCTTTGAGCCTCACGTAATCGAGCAGGCTCGTGATCAATCGATCCATGCGGCCGACGGAGAGCCCAATGTTGTGGGCGCTCTTTGCAGCCCTCTCTCCCTCCTGCCGCAGGAAGAGCTCCGCGTTGAGGGTCAGGGCAGTGAGAAGGCCTCTCAAGTCGTGAGCGAAGATGGCGATCATTCGGTCCCGTTGCGCCGATATCGTGTCAGCGGCCTCGCGTGTCGCGCCTTCGTCGATGAGGAGCGCGGTGGGGTTGGCCCAATGCTCTCTCCTGTCCCCGCTTCGACGGCCCGCCGATCGGCCTCTTCGAGTGCGCTGACCCGCCTCGCTGGTTAAGCCCAGCGCGCCGGCAGGACAAGGTTGAACCGAAGAAAACACGTGTGACATCGCTAAGCCGAAGGCTACAGCGATTCCGCGACTCTGATTGATCGTTTGATTCGATGGAATTGGGAGGATTGAGCGATGGATCGATGCGCGAGGCGGCCCGTTCTATGCCGGCTCGCTGAGAGCCTCGGCCGCCCGGTGCTTACGGTAGTGCCGGTAGGTCACCGTCAGGACGGCGACGGCCGGGATCGCGAGAAACACTCCCATCAAGCCGCCCACCGCCGCACCGCACAAGATGGCGAGGATGACGGCCAATGGATGCATCGGAATTCCCCTACAGACGATCTTGGGGTACACGACATAGTCCTGCACGACCCGGAGCACCACCAGGAATAGCAAGACGACGATCGCCTGCGCGAGCGAGTGGAATGCCGCGAAGCCGACTGCGAGAAGCCCGATCGCCAGGGGCCCCGCCAGCGGAATGAATTCCAGGACGCCCGCGGCGATGCCGAGCACCATCGCGTACGGGACGCCGATCACCAGAAACCCGATCGTGCAGACCACACCGATGAACAGGCAGGCCGTCACCTGGGCCCGAATGCAGGCCGCCAGCGTTTCGTTGAGCTCGCCTAGAAACTTGACCCCGCGCGATCGGAGGCGCCCCCGGGGCAGGATCCGCAAGGCGAGATCCCGCAGGAGCTGCGCGTCCTTGAGCAGGAAGAAGGCCAGAATCGGAACGAGCATCAGCCAGGGCAGGGACGCCAGCCAGCCTCCGATTCGCGGAAGCAGGTCGGCCGTCACGTACGTTTCGCTGGCCGCCGCGCCTTGATGAATCGCTCGGTCGACGGCCTCGCGCAATTCTCCGGGAAGCACCCGGATCTGATAGCCCGCCTGCCAGACGCGCCACTGGTCCTGAGCCCGCGCGAGGTAGCTCGGGGTCTCTTTGGCGAGCTCTGCGATTTCCCGATTCACGGCCGGAAGCAGCAGGCTGACGGCAACCGCCAGGGATCCGAAGATCGCCACATAGATCACGCCAATCGCCAGGGGCAGCGGAAGCACGAAGCTGCGCCCCCATGCGGAGATTGGCCGGCGAAGCACGCGAACCAGAGGAGCGACCAGATAGGCAAAGAACACCGCCAGGACCAGCAGAAGGAGAACGCCTCTCAGGCGATACAAGACCCACAGCCCGAGGGCTGCGCCGAGCAGGAGAAGCATCACCTGGAGAGTCGCTCGGACGACAGGACGCGCTGCCGCCGTTCCCCCGGCCTCCTCAGAGACAGGAACCGAGCGGATACCGGCGGCGCGCCCGTTACTCAGGGTTTGTCTCCGTCCGGCTTCTTGTCCTTATCGACCGGTTTGTCTTTGCCCGACTGCGGCTTGGGCTTGGAGGTCTGTTCGGCCGGCCGACTCGCCTGGGGCTGGCGCTGCGGCTCCTGACGGCGCGCCGCGGGCGCGT
>JBASRI010000184.1:0-2632 GCA_049273755.1 Thermoanaerobaculia bacterium | reverse complement strand
CAACAGTCGCGCGACGGGCCCCGTGATCCGCCGCGCCAGGAAGAACGACAGCAGGAAGGCGGCGACGAGCGCGGCCAGGCCCACGAGGATCAGGATGTTCTGAATCTGTCGGAAAGGCGCCAGCTCCCGCGCGCGGCTGCGCAGCGCCACGGCCGCGCCGACGATCTGGTCCGTCGAGGAACGGATCGGCAGGACGTACGCGAGGTACGTCTCACCCGCAACGTCCAGGGCGAGCGGGCCGATCGTCTTGCCCTGCCGGAGCACCGCCTGGACCAAATCGGGCCGGCGCTCGATCGCGGCGAGGGCCGCCGAGGACATCGGGCCCATCGTCGAAGCCGCCAGCGCCGTTTTCGCCGGCTCGGAGGGCTTGGCCGTGTCCGCGAGGAAGACGACGTGCGTGTTGAGGAGCTGCTCGAGGTTGCGCGCCACCTCGTCGTTGATCTGGAAGGCCGCTGCGAGGACGCCGACCAGGCGCGAACCGCCTTCCAGGACCGGCGCCGCGACGACGTGGTAGAGCCGGCCGCCCGAGAGCCAGATGCCCTCGGTCTGCTCGCCCTGCGCGGCGCCGGCGATCGTGGGAATGCGGGAGAGGTCCACCGAGTAGGGCAGAGGGCGGTCCGTGCGCGCCAGCCCCTTGCCCGCGGGCGTGGTGGCGAGCAGGAAATCCGCGCGGGCGCTCGAGGCCTGCTCGCGCTTCAACGCGTCGAAGACGGTGGCCGGATCGGGCTCCCCGGTCTCGGGAACGAGCGTGGACATCATCGCGATCGTTCCGGCGTTGTTCGCGACGACCGAGAGCGCGCGATGGAGGTCGGCGTAGCGGTTCTCCTGGTACGACTCCCAGCCCGGGCCCGCCTTCTTCAGGTCCTCCGCGATCTTGGCGTCGGCGACCTGGCGGGCGCGCCACGCCGTGACCGCGACGGCGCCGCCGACAGCGATCAGGATCAGCAGCGCCGCGGCCAGGAAGATCTTCAGCGTCAGCGATAACTTCGGCGGCTCGGGGGGCGGCAGCTTCAGGCCCTTGAGGCGCAGCTCTCCCGAAGTGACTCCGAGAGCGTGGATGTCAGTAGCGCTCATCTTCGGAGTCGGGGGGCGGGGGCTTGTAGTCCTTCCCGTACTTGTTCTTGTGCGGCTCCGCCTTGTAGCCCGAAACGTCGATGCGGATCGACAGCGGCGCGGCGGGCCCGGTGCCCACGGTCACGGCCTGGCGGACCTCGGCGCCCTCTTCGTACCAGGCCCTCAGGACGCGGGCCCCCGCCGGAACCCCGTCGAACCGGAAGGCGCCGTCGGGTCCCGTGACGGCGACGAGGTCGGAGTCCACGACCATCACGAAGCCGACCATCTGGGGATGGATGTTGCAGTAGACGCGGACGAGACCCGGCTCCTCGAACGTCTTGGACTTGGAGGCGCCGCTCCGGTAGAGGCCGAGGTCGAAGCGGTTGCTGCCCGAGACCGAGAACACGTTGTGGTAGATCGGGTCCACATTGGGAAATTCCACGGTGGTCTTCGTCGCGACGGCCACGACGCGGGGCTGAAAGCGCTTGAACGCGCTCTTCATCTCGCCCTTGCCGGCGGCGGGCGCCGGCGTCGTTGCATGGGCGCCCTCGATCCAGACGACGGCGTTGGAGGCGTCGGGCAGCTCCTTGCCGTCCTTCACGAGGACGACCCTGCCGGAGATCGTTCCGGCGCGCGCGGCGAGCGTCGGGAGAAGCAGCAGCAGGAAAACCGCGGCGCGGCGAACAACCATGAATTCTCCAAAAAATCATAGCATCCGGCCTGATTTCCGACCGGCGTGCGCGAGACCGCCGCTTATAATTCCCGGCCAGCGAACGGATCCCGGAAGCGTAACGCGGAGGTCGCATGGCGCACGAAGCCTCGTCCGGATCGGAGTTCCGTCCCTACGTTTCCCCCGAGCAGGAGATTCCGGAGTTCACGCCCAAGGCGATCATCCTCGGGATCTTTTTCGGAATCTTCTTTGGCGCGGCGACCGTCTACCTCGCTCTGCGCGCCGGGTTGACGGTCTCGGCCTCGGTGCCGATCGCCGTGCTGGCTATAGCGGTCTTCAAGAAGCTCGGGAAATCCACGATCCTCGAGAACAACATCGTGCAGACGATCGGCTCGGCGGGCGAGTCCGTCGCGGCGGGCGTCGTCTTCACCATGCCAGCCCTCCTGTTCCTCGCCGGCGGAAAGGACTTCTTCCGCTACGTTACGGTCTTCGTGCTGGCGGTGATCGGCGGGACGCTCGGCGTCCTCTTCATGATTCCCCTTCGCCGGGCGCTCATCGTGAAGGAGCACGGCAACCTCAAGTACCCCGAGGGAGTTGCCTGCGCGGACGTCCTGATCGCCGGGGAAAGAGGCGGCGATCTCGCCCGCATGGTTTTCAAGGGCGTGGGCGCCGCCGTCCTCTACAAGTTCCTGTACGGGATCCTGGGGCTCTGGCGCGAGACGGCGACCTGGTTCCGGACCGGCAAGAGCGGCAAGATCCCCGATGCGACGCTCTCTTGCGACGTGACACCCGAATACCTGGGCCTGGGTTACATCATCGGCCCGCGCATCTCGGCGGCCGGATCATGGCGAACCGGATCCTCGGCAAGGCCGACCCCGTCCTGGACCTGCCGCTCGTCGACCTCGAGCC
>JBASRI010000181.1:0-1875 GCA_049273755.1 Thermoanaerobaculia bacterium | reverse complement strand
CTCCGGCGCCAGAGCGCCCCCGACCTTGACGACGGCCAAGTCCCCGCCGTCCGCGCTCGCGATCCGGTACGCGTGCCAGAGCTGGCCGCAGATGCGGCAGCGATAGGTCGAGTGCGTCTCTCCCGGGCGCGAAACGTCGATCAGGAGCGAGGCCAGCTCCGGGATCTCTCCAGCCGCCACGTGGAGGTACTCGGCCTCGCGACTGGCGCAACACCCGCGCGAAGTGCTCATTGTCGTCTTGCCGGTGACCCCTTGGGCGTGGACGCCGCCTCTGTCCCAACGATATTGCGATCCTTTTGGGTCAACGTCAACCGCGCGCCGCCCGGGATGTCGGCGAACGTCTCGACGGAACCGTCCGGCCACCGGATCTCGAGCGTGTCGATCTTGCCGGCGCCTCCGAGGCCGAAGGTCAGGGTTTTCTCCGAGGCCGAAAGATACGACTGGCCGCCCGAGACCTGCTGCGTCAGGGTCCGGCCGCCGATCGTCGCGGTCGCTCTGGCGCCGACGGCGTCGCGATTGGACCGGCCCGTGCCGACGAGCCGCAGGCGCACGCTCCGGCGCGGGTCGTCGATGGGGTTCAGGTAGATGCGCGCGGGGCCCCCGTTCTCGACCAGGATGACGTCGAGGTCGCCGTCGCCGTCGAGGTCCGCGTACGCCGCTCCCCGGGCGGCCAACGGCTTCGCGAGGTCGCCCGAACGCTCCCCGAAAAGCTCGAAGCGGCCATCGCCGATGTTTCGGTAGAGCGCCGGCGCCTGCCGGTAGGCGACGTCCTTCTGGACCTGCTGGATGGTGGGCTCGACGTGCCCGTTGGCCAGGAGGAGGTCCATGCGGCCGTCCAGATCCGCATCGAAGAACAGAACGCCGAAGGTCAGATCGAGCAGCGAGCTCGCGCTCACGCCGCTCTTCGGGGACTCGTCGAGGAAGATCTCGCCCGACTCGGTCCAGTAGAGCGACTTGGGCTCGTTGGAGAAGTTGCCGATGGCGACCGCAGCGCCCTTTCCGTTCTTGATGTCCGCCCAGGCGGCGCCCATCGCTCCCCGGGCGCGCCCGGCCTCGTCCACGGCCACGCCCGCCGGGATCCCGACGTCCTCGAACCGGCCGTCGCCCCTGTTGCGGAAGAGGTTGTTCGGCGCGGTGTCGTTGGCGACGAGGATGTCGATCCGGCCGTCGCCGTCGAAGTCCCAGGGCGCCACACCCAGCGCCTTCTGATTGGCGTTGCCCACACCCGCTTGATTGGTCACGTCCGCGAACCGGCCGTTGCCCAGGTTGCGGTAGAGGCGCGAGGGAGCGCCGGGATAGCGCTCGGGCGTGCAGTACGACTTGGTCTTGCCGTCGAGCGTGCAGAAGAGGTCTTTGGCGGGCGTCCAATCGACGTAGTGGCACACGAAGAGGTCCAGCCGCCCGTCGCCGTCGAAGTCGAGCCAGGCGGAGGACGTGCTCCACCCGTTGTCCCGCACCCCCGCGCGGTCCGCCACCTCCTCGAACCGGCCGCCCAGATTGTGGAAGAGAAAGTTGCGGTTGAGCGCGGTGACGTAGATGTCGTCGCGCCCGTCCCCGTCATAGTCGCCCACGGACGCGCCCATGCCGTAGAAGACCCTCTGGAGACCGGCCTCGCGCGTCGCGTCGCGAAAGCGGGGCCGGCCTTGGGCGTCGTTGCCCTCGTTGTGGTACAGCGCGAGAGAGGAGGTCTGGCTTTTCCCACGTTCGTCGCCCGGCCAATAGGCCCCCGAAACGAAGAGCAGGTCCGGGCGGCCGTCCCCGTCGTAGTCGAGAACCGCCACGCCTCCGCCCATGGTCTCCGGCATCCACTTCCTTCCCGCGGCCCCCGTGACGTGGGTGAACCGGACGCCCATCTCCGCGGCGCGCTCCGCGAAC
>JBASRI010000270.1:0-9752 GCA_049273755.1 Thermoanaerobaculia bacterium | reverse complement strand
CCGGATAGAGCGTTAGCCTCCGGAGCTAAAGGTCGCGCGTTCGAATCGCGCCGGGCGCACCATTTCTCTCAAACACTTAGCTCACGACGCAAGGTGCGGCTCCTGGCGCGATGTCCGCGTTTTGTCCGTGTTCTCGGGCTCGTGGAATCGCACAGCGCCTTTCTCAACTCTTCCGCAGCGGCGCAACGGTCGGCTTCGTCGGCATACTCTCGACGTAGGCGGAGGTCTTCACCAATGCATCGCGGAGATCGCTCTCGCTCCTAATGTTGTAGCGATCGAAGGTGGCTCGCGTCCGGTGGCCGCTGATCTCCATCGCCACGCGCTCGGGTACGCCGGTTCATGGTTGATCGTCGCGTCGGCAGCGCCTTCCTCCTGCCGCGTCTTGATGTAGTCCCGCACGATCTGGCCGTTGATCGCGAGCGCCCGATCAAAGCCCTCCGGTAAAGACCGGAACGGCGATCACCGTTGAGGCGTGCGGAGTATGGGCATACGCTGAGCGCAGCTGTTCAGGGAGGGTTCATGCCAGATCAAACTCCGCGCACGGAGGCCCCCCGTTTTCGTTACAGCTCTCCTGATGTGCCCAACGCTTCTGAACGGCGACGAATCCGCCGCCAAAGCGCCAGGGCCCTGATCTTCCTTCTTGCTGGCTGGTCGCTACGCTGTGGCCCTCCCCGGCCTGCGTTAGCAGCTCAGTTCAACCTCTGTGTAGACGGCCTCGATGCGTTCAAAGATACAGGCGATCCGGACTTTCGAACCTCTCTAAAGAAGAGGTTGACGACCGCAGTTGGTACCTTCACAAGCAGCGACCCTGTAACAACTGCCTTTTTCAAGGATTCGGTCGTCGACTCAAAATGCTCAGGTCGGAACGAAAAAGTCGGACTCTGGAGGTTCGCGCTCAGCGACCAGGAGCGCGCAGACAGCCTCGATAACTTATCGATCCTGCCCTCTGGCGAGCAGTTCGCATTCCAGGTGTCGTCCTGGGTTATGCAGGGTTTGGTCGATGCGCAATGGAACGCGAAGAAAATTAATGCGCAGGGACAACCAGATCCCAACGGATCGATCCGGCTATCAACAAGCGGTCATCCAGACCCAAACGGCGACGTTCAGCTCAAGAGCTACGAGCTATTCTTTCAAGCTCATCAGGTCAACTTCGACGTTCACGGCACGGTGCATATCAGCCCCGGGATCGACCCCGACTTCACGGTCCACTATCGAGACAAGATCACCGTAGAGAATCAGAAGCCGCACTGCGTCACAAGCAAGGGGGTCGATACTCCAGACTACCTCCACGCCCTGTCATTCCTGTTTACCCCACTCCCTTTCGCGTTGTTTCTGGAGAATACCTACCTGAACCCTGATGCTCCCGCGCTGTCGTCTGTCGGCTGCCTGGCAACGCGCGTTTTGCTGGACAAGCTCTACATCTCGGGCGGCCTGAAGATTGACTTCGCATACGACGACGTGCTCGTGGATGAGAGCAACGGAATTGTCGGCTATGGCACAAACCTATTTCCGGTCAATCGAACGCCCACGCTGCAGATAACGGGTCCGTTCTGGGCGCAGCCTGACGGCACGTACTCAAACGCATTCCCAACAGCGGTCTGCTGCAAGTACGACGACACGCTGACCTACATGGCTCGCGTGGATGAGCTGCGAAACCCTACCTTCGTCTGGAAGAGCGGATCGGCAGCAACGCTGGTAGAAGTCAAGCCAACGATAGTCAAGGACAACGGGCTTCGCGCGATCTCGTTTGCAACGGTGCACGTGTCTTATCCACAATTTCCCGACGCGGCGACCGAACTCTATGCGGGCCCCGTTTCGGTAACGGCAATGGATTCGGATGGTCTCGCCGCCTCGGGTGCTGCTGTCATCACCATCCCGGTGTACAGCCCCCCTGAGGATTTCAATCCCGGTCCCGGACCGCCGTGAGCCGAGGATTCCGACCGAGCGGGCCGGGCGGGCCGACGAACGCCAGAGCAAAACCTGGAGATGAAGTTGTAAACGCCGCGCGAGGACCTCCCGCTCTACTGACAGGAGTCTTCGACTCGCTGGTTTCGGCCAGTGGCGGCTAGAGCACCAGAGCGAGCGGCCGGGCGATCTGAAATGGAGCCGTACGAAATGATCATCTTGTCTGCCCGCAAAAGTACGGCTTCGGTGAACTAGGGGGACACGTGTACTGCTGAGAGGCGGAGTTTGCTAGCCGGCTCAAGCGCATCCTAAGACGGCAAGACTGCAACCGGCGTCGACTAGGTGAGCGACGAGCCAAGAAGGGAGCCTCGCAAATGAGCGATGGTGAGGAACAGAAGCCGGACTGGAGCGAGCACATGCGATTCATGCTTCTCGTTATCGCCGCCATTGCGCTGGTCGGCTGTGCTTCAGCCGAGAAGCAGCCGGAACTGTTCACGATCGACAAGGGATGCAACGCCCAAAGGAACTGCTATTCCACAGTGATCGTCAGACGACCCAACACCCTTGAGGTGGCGCTCTGCAACGTGGGCTCTTCGGAGCCGGCCCCTGGGGGCCAGCGCGAGGCGGGCGCAATATCCTGCCAACGACAGACCATTCCCCAAGGGGTACCTTTTAGAACTACTGGCGAGTGGTGGTCGACCATCCCGGAAGAACCGGCCGCCATGGAGTCGGGCTGGGGACCGTCCTTTTGGCGTCTCCAACGTACTCAGGGAAACTGGTGGTTGACCTATTGTGTTCTGCGGTTCGGCGTCGACCTCCCACCTACGTGTTCGGTTGTCGGGGGGCCACTCTGGTGAACCGTTGCCGACCCGTGGTACGTCGCCAGAACAGACACAGAATCTGACTGGAAGGAGAAGCAGCGATGCCGAGCACGCCTTCGAATTTCCGATTCATCCCCAGGACCCGCGGCGCTCGCTGGACCGAGCGAGGGGCGCCACGACCGAATCGAGGGACCTGGTTCGCGGCCTTGGCCGTGGCATTCGGGTGGGCCGCTCTGCCTGTTTCAGCGCAGCTTGCCCATCCCACTCCGCCACGACCCGCGGCAGGAACGGGTGCGTCTGCTGCGACCTCGTTGCCCATCTGTCTTACACCGAAACCAATGAGCCCATCCGCATCGCCCGGGAAATTCTGCGGCGGCGTCCCGCCGACTCCGGTGGGACGTCCCTTGGATCTCAATCGTGAGTGCAAAGCGCTCTACGGTTCAAACGCTTCCGCCGTGGCGAAAACCGAAGACGCCTACGGCTGGGTGTGCAAGCGACCGGGGCAGGCGGACAAAGGGATCGCCAACATGCACAGGGCGTGTCGTCGAGCCTATGGGAGCAACGCGATTGCGACGCTCGTGGGGATCGGCGTCAACGACTGGCGTTGCCTGACCCCCGCAGATGTTCGCGGCCACGTCGTCCCGGTTCTGCTCTATCCCGTGGACCATCTGAAAGCCAGCGAGGCGACCTTTGCGACCGACTCGCTCACGAGAGTGAGTACGCTCATGAGTGGGGTGCGAAGCTTTTACCAGGGGAAAGCCTCTGCTCTCGTTCGCGGCACGAATGCCTTTGTCCTGCTGACGCGCACCTCCGCCACGGAGTGGCAGAACCTGGCGCTCTGCACGGACAAGGACGCCTGTGCGTACATCGGTAATCCGTATCCCTGGGACGATCACAACAGCCGATACATCTATTTGAAGCGCATCAAGGCCGAGCTGAATGACGGCCAGTGGAACAAGCTCATCGCTCACAGCAGCATGAGGCTGGCGGCCTTCGTTTCGCTCGGTGCGTCGCCGGCGCAAACGCCCACGTGGTGCGGCGCAGCGGATTCGGTTACTGGCAACGTTCTGGTCGCCGCGCCGTCAAATTCCTACGCCTCCTGCGACCCGGCGAAGAACAATCCGCCCGAGTACGAGGACGCCTTCTATGGCGCTGCACACGAGCTGGGACATGCCATGGGGCTGCCTCATTCGGACGATCCCGGTGATCCAGCCAATCCCCACGATGGTTGTATGAACGATCCGCCGGTGTATGTTTTCAACGACACCGACTCCAACTCCAACTTGCTGAGACCCGGCAATCTGCCGGACTCCATCATGTGCCTCGGCAAGGGAACGTCGAGTGAGCTGTTTCCTTTTGAGGTCCACAAGCTACTGCCGTTCCTGCTCGGCTGGCATTGAGCCCAGGGCCTTGGGAAGCCTGAAGGACATGCCCAGCATTCTTGGCAAGGCTCGGGTGATGACCGATGAGGCTGGGTCCCGTGGCAATGTTCGTTCTTTCGGCGCGCTCCAGGTCGCTGGGCGAACCTACTGCTTTCCGGCTACCACGACCGAATTGAAGCTCGTTTCACGGAGGAGGCCGCCATGCCTGAGCACGACGTCTTCCAAGTCGAGCAGCAACTCGACGGCCTCGTGGAACGGAGTCGCCAGAGGATCCTGACTGCTGGTCGGCCGTCGAAGGGCCGGATAAAGAACCGCCAACAGATTGCCGCCGTAGTCTCGGCGATGAAGGACCTGAAAACTCTGCTGAACGGCCGCATGGATTCCCGACGATTCGACGGCCTCCGTCGGATCGTCGCGGTTGACGGGTCTGCGGATGACTCTCACCCGGCGGATGTCGCGTGGCAGAAGGCGATAGACGGCATTGAGCATCGCCATTCTCTTCAGAGACCACTCCGTTCTCGCCGGTCCCACGTACTCATCGATGTAGAGGATGCCACCCGGCCGCAACGCAGACCAAACGTCCCTCAGGAATGCGGACAGGTCGGAGAAGTGATGAAGGGAGGCGTGAAAAAACACGGCGTCGACGTCGCGCTGCTCGGCCAGGAAGGATCTCGAATCGCCAACCTCGTAACGGATCCGATCGGCAAAGCCAGCCTCGGCCGCTCGCCGTTGTGCCTCGCTGATCGCAGTGGCGCTGACGTCAACGCCCGTGACCGTCGAGACGATTCCGTGCTCCACAAGGCTGCGCTCGAGATTTCCGACGCCGCAACCAATGCTCAGGGCATGGTCGAACGGGCTTCGATTGCCCATCACGTTCCGAAACCAGAGGAGGGGCCAGAGCCCGGGATCTCCGGAGACCCGCTGATTGATCCGGGCGCGGACCAGTGGATGACTCATCCATATCTCGTCCCAATCGGTGTGCTTCTCGAGTTGATCCCAGTACGCCATCCCGCTAAGCGTATTCGCCCTGGGTCTTTCCAGAGAGCGGGAAGGCGTGAAATCGGTGACAAACTCCGTGAAATATTCGGAGTTCTGGAATGCCGCCGCCGCGGTCGTCCGTTAGCCTGTCGACAGGAGGTGCCCGCATGAGAAGGATCCTGATTGCCGCATTTGTGGCCGCCGTCGGCATGCCTGTTGCGGCCGTGGCCGCCGAGATCCACGGCACCGTCAGCGAGAGCGGCAAGGCGGTCGCCAAGGGGGTCGCGTTGAAGCTCGACTGCGGCGGGACCACGGCCCAGGCCTCGACCGACGAGTTCGGGGGTTACAGCCTCAAGGTCGCCGCGACCGGCGATTGCACGCTCTCGATCGACTACAAGGGCGCCAGCGCTTCGCTCAAGGTCGCCGTCTACGAGAAGCCCAGCCGCTACGACCTGACCGTCAAGGAAGCCTCCGGGAAGCTCTCCCTCACCCGCAAGTAATGGCCGAGACGACGGACGCGCCGCACGGCAAGCGCGACGGCTGGGACAAAGCACAGATCGTCCTGCAGCCGGTGGGCGGCCTGCTCACCGCAATCGCGGTGGCAATCCTGGGCTTCTGGACGTCGAGCTACCTGCGCGAGCGGGAGCGTCGGGACTCGGAGCTGCGCGAGCGCATGCAGCAGAGCGACACCAACGCCCGGCTCTACTCGGAGCTGACCAGCAAGCGTGAGGAGTCCGAGAGCGCGCTGCGCAAGGACATGTTCACGTCGATCATCAACTCCTTCCTCGGGGCGGGGTCCTCGACGCTCGAGCAGAAGCTGCTCAACCTGGAGCTGCTGGTCTACAACTTCCACGAGTCGCTGAACCTGAAGCCTCTCTTCCTCCATATCGAGCGGCTGATCAAGCAGAGCCCGAATCCCCGCGAGCACCTCGCGCGGCTGGAGCGGGTCGCAGAGGAAGTGACCAAAAAGCAAATGCTGGTCATCGAGGAAGGTGGCCAGAAGTTCGACGCCACGATCGACACGAAGACGCTCGCCTTCGCCTCTCCCGACGGCAGTGGCGAGCTCTCCGCGGTCTCCCGTGACCTCGTCGTCGACGGCGTCCAGCGCAATTTCAAGCTCGAGGTTCTCAACGCCGACAAGGAAGGCGAACAGGTCCAGCTGCGCGTCACGGTGCGGACGAACGAGAGCGGCACCGTGGACACGACCTCGGCGGAGTTCTGGCTGGGACATTTCGACTTCCCGATGATCGACAACATCCGGCTGCCGCACGACCAGCGCCTCGCGGCGGTGCTCAACAACTTCGACGCCGCCCGAGGCAGCGCCGACGTGACGTTGGTCTACTTCCCGGGCAAGTACGCCGGCTTGCGCGAGAAGCCCTACTACGACGAAGTGCTCGCCAAGCTCCTCGCGGCCAACCGGAACACCGGCGTGGCCGGAGCGCCGCGGGCCACGACCCCGGCGGCGCCGTGAGCTCGCGAGGGCTGGGACGGCTTGCCCCGTCGAGCGAACTCCGGCGCCCCGGAGGCGTCGCCCAAGCGGCTGTAGAGATTGTCGAGGAGCAAGCCGCCGAAGCTCCTTCGCGGCGGCTCGAGGCCGGTGCGAGGCCGCCTTCCAGGCCCTTCCGAGGCGCCGGAAAGGGTCCATTTTCGCCTCCGATCCCGTCGGCGAGCGTCAGGACCCCCGGCATCGGGCGACGGCAGGACGCTGAACCCCTGTATTCTGTGGGCTGTCTGGAGGCATGAGCAGGGCTTGCTAAAGAAAACAACGAGCGCCCTCCTGAGGGTCGGCTTCGCGATCGCAGGCGTTCTCGTCATCGCCGTGATCGTCTGGAGGACCGGATGGACCAGCGTTCGGGCGAATCTTCTCCTCATCGGTCCATGGTTGCTCGCTCTCGTGGCGCTCAATCTCGTCACGCAATCGGCCTTCGTGTTCGCCCTCCGAAGCGTCCTGGAGCCCAGGCCGCGCTGGCTCGACTTCCCACGGCTCTACGGGGTCTACCTGATGGGCGACGCCGCGAACTACCTCGTGCCCGTCGGCGGCGAGGCGGCCAAGGCCCATCTCCTGCGCAACCTCGGCGGGGGCGAGGCGGCGATGGCCGCGGTCACGCTCCACAAACATGCTGACCTCATCGCTCAGTGCACGTATGCCGTCCTCGGAGTGAGTGCCGCGCTGGTCTGGTTCGACCTGCCGCGAGCCATCGCAATCGCCGCTGTGGTCGGAACACTCTCGATGCTCGTTCTCCTCCTTCTATTGACCTGGGCGCTCGGGCGCGGAGCCTTTTCGCCGCTCCTCCGGCGCCTCGCAGGCTGGAAGTTCCTGGCGGCACGCCTCCATCGATTCCAGAGCGGAGCGGAGGCGGTCGACGCGCGGATTGCTCTCTTCCATACGGCTCACCGCGGCCGGTTCCTCGCGGCCGCGTCCTTCTGTCTCCTGGGATATTGTGGGGGCCTCCTGGAGACGTGGATCGTGCTGAGACTTCTCGCCCCTTCTGCGGGCTGGCCGGGCCCGCTCGCCATCGAGAGCCTATCCATGGTGCTCAGCAACGTCGTATTCTTCGTGCCGGCAAAGTTGGGCGGAGCGGAGGGGATTCGAACGGGCGTCTTCGTTCTCGTCGGGCTTTCGGCGTCGCAGGGCGCCGCGTACTCCCTCCTGCGGCGGACCCGCGAGCTCCTCTGGGTCCTCCCGGGATGGGCTCTCCTCGTCCGGGAACGTCTGCGCGGGGGCGATCGGACCCTGGTCCGCCCGACCCTGCTGAAGGAAGCAACCGATGCGTGACGTCGCGCCAAGAACACCGGGGGAGCGGCTCGCCGCGGCGGAGCCCGAGAGGATCGAACCGCTGGCCGGTTTCGCGCGGCCGTCGGCGCTTCGGCCGGAGGCGGCTCACCGGCAGGAAAACCGAGCGACGCTGCGGGTCGCTATCGACGCGCGAAAGCTGACGGACGCCGAAAGCGGTATCGGCAACTACACGTTCAATCTCGTGAAGGGCTTGCTGGCAGAGGACAAGGACCTGAACCTCCTGCTCCTACACAATGGCCGGAGACCGCGGGAGCGATTCGAGGATCCCCGGGTCGGAGAAGTTTTCGTTCCCTTTGCGGCGGACTCCCCTCTGACGCCGCTGACGTTGGGGTTCTTTCTCCGCGGGCATCGGTACGACGTTTTCCACTCGCCGTTCGACCTCGTGCCCCGCGGGCTCGCCCGACCCGTGGTCGTCACTATCCACGACATCAACTGGATCATCAATCCGGGGTACAACTCCCACAATCCCTTCATGAACCTGGCGGGCGGATTCTTCTATCGGACCAGCCTCATCGCGTCGATGAACGCGGCCCGTCGCATCATCGCCATCTCCAATGCGACTCGGAACGCGATCGTCGAATTTGCGCCGTGGCACGAGCCCAAGATTCGGGTGGTCTACAACGGGATCGACCGGACCCGCGTCTTCCCCATGGACAAGGACGCGGCTGGCCGAGTGCTGGAGCGCGTGATCGACGCGGCCACCCCTTTCGTGCTCACGGTCGGTCAGGGCTCCCCGTACAAGAACCACTTGAATGCCGTGCGCGGCTTCCTTCAGGCGTTTCGCGATCGGCCCGAGTACCGGATGATCCTCGTGCGTCGCGCAGCGGGCGGGGACAAGGCGCTCGAGCGGCTGCTTCGGAGCCCGCAGGCGAGAGCGCAAGTCCTCGTGTTGCCCTACGTGACGCCCGAGGTCCTCAACGCCCTCTTCAACCGGGCACGCATCGTCCTTCACCCGTCGTACTACGAGGGTTTCGGGTTGCCGCTCGTGGAAGCGATGGCGGTCGGCGTGCCTCTGGTGACTTCGACCGTCAGCTCGATGCCGGAAGTCGTCGGCCCGGCCGCTCTTCTCGTCAGTCCCGCCGACCGCGATGCCATCGCCCGAGCGCTTTTGGCCCTCGACAGGGACGCCGCGCTGCGGGAGAGGCTCATCGCGGCGGGGCGTCAGCGGATCACCGCCTTCAATTGGGCCGAGTGCGCCAAGGCGACCCTCGAGGTGTATCGCGACGCCGCGCAGGGGGCCGCACAGGAATCAACATAGCCCGAGATCCCGAGCGGCCTTGACTCACCGCACGGCGCAGGGAGGCTCGGCGCCCAGAAGCGCCGTCCCGAGCTCCCCTCGCAGCGATAGGAGCCGCACCCGTTCCAGCAGCGACTCCAGGTTCGCCTGCGCGGCCTCCACGTCGGCGTCGGCGAGCGCCATCTCGCGCTCGTCCACGTCCTCCAGCTCCGCACGGCCCTCGCGCGCAAGCAGCTCGCGCGCATCGCGGTCCTGCGACGCGATTCCTCGCGAGCGCAGCGTCAGGCTCCTCTCGGAAAGCGAGCGCGCAACGAGCGTCTCGGCGCGCCTCACGGCCATCTCGACCTCCGCCTCCCGGGCGGCGAGCTGCGCCTCGGCG
This sequence comes from Thermoanaerobaculia bacterium, assembly GCA_049273755.1. Lineage (GTDB taxonomy): Bacteria > Acidobacteriota > Thermoanaerobaculia > UBA5066 > Gp7-AA6 > DAHUXD01. Next base: position 253 of record JBASRI010000270.1, on the reverse strand, counting down.
TGCTCGAGGCGGGCGCGGGCTCTCCTCCGGCCGTCCTCGAAGCGACCGCCGGTCCAGAGCGGAAAGAGGATCGAGACGCCGATCGCGACGGAGTCGGGCGTGAAGGTCAAGTAGTACTTGTCGTAGTCGTTGAACTTGGCCAGGCGCTGGTAAGTCGCTGAGGCCTCGATGATCGGGGCCCAGCGCTGGGACTCCAGGCGAGTGGACTGCCCCAGGAGTTTGACCTCGCGCTCGAGCGATTTCAGGACGGGAT
>JBASRI010000180.1:0-4761 GCA_049273755.1 Thermoanaerobaculia bacterium | reverse complement strand
GCCACTCCGTGTGCGCCGCACCGGAGGCGAACGCCTTCAGGCCCACGTCGAAGATCGCGCCGAAGGCCAGCAAGCACGCGATCCCGACGCTCCCGACCCCTACCGCCGTATGGACGGCCTTGAACGGGATCTCGGCGTGGCCCGCCGCATGCCCGGGTCCCCCCGGATCGTGGCTGCCGGCGACCGGGGGCACGGCGTGCGCCTCTCCGTAGCCGTCCTCCGAGAGCCCGTGGGCCTCGCCCTTCGTCCGGTGCGAGACAAGAAAGAGCAGGCCGTTGATCAGGAACCCGGCGAGCGGGACCAGAGGGATGAGCCAGATCAAAGTCTTCAAGCGCTATCCCCGCATCGTGTCCGCTTCTTCCACGTTCAGCGTCTTCTTCTGGCGGAAGAGCGAGATCGTCAGCGCGAGCCCGATGGCCGCCTCGCCGGCGGCGATCGTGATCACGAACACGGCAAAGACCTGCCCCGTCAGGTCCGAGAGGCGGCGCGAGAAGGCGACGAGGTTCAGGTTCACGGCGTTCAGCATCAGCTCGATGGACATCAGCACAGTCAGGACATTGCGCCGCACCAGGACGCCCAAGAAACCGATCCCGAAGAGCAGGAGGGAGACGATCAGGTAGTGGTTGATCGTGATCGTCATCGCCAGAATGTCATTCCGAGGCCCGTCAGGGCCGAGGAGCCGCCCACCGCAGGCATACCCCCGTCCGTAGGCAACGCCGAGCTTGCTCGGCGGTCATCCCTTTCACAACCAACAAAGGGATCCTTCGCTTCGCTCAGGATGATGCTTCGCATCAGTCCACCTTCTCGAGCGACCGCTTCCCCAGAACCACCGCGCCGACCATCGCCACGAGGAGGAAGACCGACGCGACTTCGAACGGCAGCAGGTAGTCCCGGAACAGGACCCACGACACCGCCTCGGTGTTGCCAGCGAGCTTCCCGCGCACCGAGACGAGGGCGGCGGCGTTGACGGACACGGCCGGCAGCTTCTCGGTCCAGAGGATGTAGGCGAACGGGAGCAGGAAGACCGGGAAGAGGAGTAACGCCACGTCCCACTGGTGCTGGAAGGTCTTGGTCGCGACGGTTCGCGGATTCACGAGCATCACGACGAAGAGGAAGAGGACCATGATCCCGCCGGCATAAACCAGCATCTGGACCGCGCCGACGAACTCCGCCTGCTGGAGGATGAAGATGCAGGCGACCACGAGAAACGACAGCAACAGGTAGAGCGCCGAGTGGACCGGGCTCTTGGCGACGACGACGGCAACCGCCGACGCCAGAGCAAGAAGGGCGAAGATCGCGAAGAGCCAGCCGGCCGTGCCGGTCAGCAGCGCCTCTTCCGTCAATGCCTACCCCCGCTCCACGACCGTGAACGGCTTGACGTTGGGCGCCTCGCGCCAGTCGGTGAGCTTGCGAATGTCCAGGTAGAGAGACTCGTTGCGGTCGTAGGCCGCCATCTCGTAGGTCTTGGTCGTCAGCCAAATGGACTTGGGCACCGTCGGACAGGCCTCTTCGCAGAGTTGGCAGAACATGCACCGCTTCAGGTCCACGTCGAAGCGGTCCAGCACCTTTTCGGACTTGCCTGCCTCGTTCTTCTCGTTGTGCCAGTCGATGTAGATGATGTCGATCGGGCACTCGATCGCGCACAGAGTGCACTTGATGCACCGCTCCTCGTCGAGCCGAAACATTCCGCGGAAGCGGTCTGAGGGCAGTTTCTTCTGCTCCGGGTACTCGATCGTGACCTTCTTCTTGAAGAGGTGGCGGCCGGTCACCGACAGGCCGTCGAAGAGATCCAGGAGCGTGAGCTTGTCGAGCCATTTCTTGAGCGCCACGGATCAGCCCTCCACGGTCTGCGGGGTCGCCGCGAGCCGGTCTCGTCGTGTGAGTTTCTGGCGGAGCTTGGCGAGCAGGAACATCAGGACGAAGAGGCCGCCGAAGATCCAGGACAGCCACACGAGCCCGGTCGTGCGTCCCGGGAAGAGCAGGACCGCGAGGGCCACGACGAGGATGTTCGCGAGCGCGATCGGAATCAGCCACTTCCAGCCCAACGCCATGAGCTGGTCGAAGCGGTAGCGCGGGAACGTCGAGCGGAACCAGATGTAGCCGAAGATGAAGGCCGAGACCTTCAGCAGGAACCACACGGCCCCCGGAACCGCGCCCAGAAAATTCAGCGCGGGCACGTTCGGGAAAGGCGGCAGCCAGCCGCCGAAGAACACCGTCACGGCCACGCAGGAGATGACGATCATCGCGGTGTACTCGCCCAGGAAGAAGAAGGCGAACTTCACGCCGGAGTACTCGGTATTGAAGCCCGAGACGAGCTCCGACTCCGCCTCCGGCAGATCGAACGGGTTGCGATTGGTCTCGGCCACGCCCGACACGAAGTAGATGAAGAACGCGACGAGGCCTGGGAACACGAACCAGAGGTGTGTGGCCTCCTGCCGGCGGACGGTCTCGACCAGTGAAAGCGAGCGCGTCATCAGGAGGACCGCGACCAGCGCCAGCCCCATCGGCACCTCGTACGACACGAGCTGGGCGGCCGACCGCAGCCCCCCGAGCAACGAGTACTTGTTGTTCGAGGACCAGCCGCCGAGGATGATCCCGTAGACCCCGATCGACGTGATCGCGAGCAGGAACAGCAAGCCGATGTTGATGTCGGCCACCCAGAGGGGCACCAACGTCTTGCCGACCTTGACCGGCGGACCGAACGGGATGATCGCCAGCGCTGTCAGCGCGGGAATCACGGCCAGCACCGGCGAGAGGAAGTGCACGGCCTTCTCGGCCTTCGCCGGAGTGATGTCTTCCTTGGTCACGAGCTTGACGAGGTCGGCCAGGCCCTGGAGGGCCCCCTGGGGGCCCACGCGGTTGGGGCCCAGGCGCGCCTGCATGAAGCCCATGATCCGGCGCTCGGCGAGGACGATGACGAAACCGACGATCGCCGGCACGGTCGCCACCAGCAGAACGACCTTCAGGTAGGTCCAGAAGAGAGGGCTGAGATTCTTCATGCCGCCCTTCGGCTCCGGTCAGAAGATCTCACCGGTCCACCTCTCCCAGGACGATGTCGATGGTCCCGATCAGGGCCACCAGGTCCGAGACCAGGTGCCCCTTGGCCAGGCGCGGGAGCGCCTGCAGGTTGATGAATGAGGGTGGACGCACGTGCATCCGGTACGGCTTGTTCGAGCCGTTGGAGACGCAGTAGAAGCCGAGCTCCCCCTTGGGCGACTCGATCGAGGCGTAGACCTCCTCGGCGATCGGTTTGATCACGCGTGGGACCTTCCCCCGGATCTCCCCCGGCTGGAGCCTGGCCAGGCACTGCTGGATGATTCGCGCCGACTGCCGCATCTCCTGGACGCGGACGATGTAGCGGTCGTAGGTGTCGCCGTTCTGTCGCGTCGGGATGACGAAGTCGAGCTCCTCGTAGCACTCGTAGGGCCGCGCGCGGCGCAGGTCCCACTCGAGGCCCGAGGCGCGCAGGATCGGGCCCGTCAGGCCCCACTCGACGCACTCCTCCGCCGAGATCACGCCCACGCCCACCGTCCGCTTCTTCCAGATGCGGTTGTCGGTCAGGAGCTGCTCGTAATCGTCGATGCGCGAGGGCAGGTCACGGATGAACCCCGCTACCCGCTCCGTCCAGCCGGGAGTGAGATCGAAGGGTAGGCCCCCGATCCGCATGCAGTTCAGGGTCAGCCGCGCGCCGCAGTACTCCTCGAAAAAGTCCAGGATCTGCTCGCGCTCGCGGAAGGCGTACCAGAAGGGTGTCACCGCGCCGAGGTCGATCCCCGAGGTCCCGAGCCAGACCAGGTGCGAGGAGAGCCGCTGCAGCTCGTCCAGGATCACGCGGATCAGCTGCGCGCGCCGCGGGATCTCGACGCCCAGCAGCTTCTCGACCGCCAGGCAGAACGCGTGATTGTTCGTGGCCGCTGCGACGTAGTCCATGCGGTCGGTGTGCGGGATTCCCATCGGGTACGTCTCAGTCTCGAAGAGCTTCTCGGTGCCCCGGTGGAGATAGCCGACGTCGGGCTTGGCCTCGAGGATCCTCTCGCCGTCGACCCGAAGCACCAGGCGGAGCACGCCGTGGGTCGAGGGATGCTGCGGTCCGAAGTTCAGCTCCATCTCCTGGACGTCGAACAGGGTCTTGTCTCCCCCGCCCGCCGGCGCCGGAGCGGACGGCGCCGCCGCCGCTCGCGCCTTGGCGCGCTCGGCGAAGTAGGCAGCCTCGTCCCTCTCGGTCTGGGAGGTCTTTTCGTCGGTCATCCCTAGGAGACCACCTTGCGGTTGGGATCGTTCTTGGGCGGGCCGCCGCCGTCGGGCCACTCCTCGGGGTAGATCGCGGCGCCCGTGTCGATGCCTTCGAGCGGGAAGTCCTTGCGCAGCGGGAATCCGTTGAACCCCTCCCAGGTGAGGATGCGCCGCAGGTCCGGATGCCCGGAAAAGCGGATCCCGAACATGTCGTAGGTCTCCCGCTCGCACCAGTTGGCGGCCAGGAAGACCGTCGCGATCGACGGCACCTCCTCGCCGTCCGACGCGCCGCACTTGACGCGGATCCGGTCGTTCTTCGAGAACGAGTAGAAGTGGTAGACGACGTCGAACCGCGGCTGGCGGTCCTTCCAGTCCACCGCGGTGACGTCCACGCAGTACTTGAAGTCCTCGGCGTCCTTGAGGTGCCGGGCCACGCGCGCGATCGCCTCGCGCGCCACGACGACGGTCACCTGGCCCGCGAACTCCTTGGCGGAGACGACGGCGTCGGGCACCGCGGCGCGGATCGAC
>JBASRI010000171.1:0-1926 GCA_049273755.1 Thermoanaerobaculia bacterium | reverse complement strand
CGTCCACGTCGCGCTCTGGGAGAAGTTCCTGGTCGTCGTCTCGTTCGGCGGGGTAGGAGCGGTGACGCGGGCGCCGGTGGGCGTGACGCGGGCGGTGCCGGAGACGCGGCGAATGCTCCAGGGCGGGATGAAAGAGATCCTTGACGTGGGGCAGGCCCGGGGCGTGGGCCTTCCGGACGACGCGGTGGCGAAGGCGCTGGGCTTCGTCGACGCGCTCGATCCCGCGGCCACCGCGTCGCTGCAGCGCGACATCGCAGAAGGAAAGCCCTCGGAGCTCGAGGCGTGGAACGGCGCGGCCGTCCGACTCGGGCGGGAATCCGGCGTGGCGACGCCGGTCCACGGCTTCCTCTACGCGAGCCTGCTGCCGCTCGAACGCCGCGCCCGGGGGGAACTGAGCTTCCCAGCCTGAAACCTGAGACCTGAGACCTGGGACCTCTCTTAGCCCGGCGGCCAGGAGAGCGGGCGGCCGCCCAGAAGGTGGAAGTGGAGGTGGAAGACGGTCTGGCCGGCGCCCTCGCCGTTGTTGGCGACGAGGCGGAAGTCCTCGAGCTTCAGGTCCCGGGCGATCGCCGCGGCGCGCGCGACGACCTCGCCGATCAGCAGCGCGTCTCCGGGCTGCGCGTCGGCGAGCTTGTCGACGTGCTTTCGCGGGATGACGAGAATGTGCGTGGGGGCCTTGGGGGCGATGTCGTGAAAGGCGTAGACCTTCTCGTCGGAGTACGCCTTCTTCGACGGGATCTCGCCCGCCGCGATCTTGCAGAAGAGGCAGTCGCTCACTTCACCCTCCGGACCCTCGCGCCCAGGGCCGTCAGCTTCTCCTCCATCTTCTCGTAGCCGCGGTCCAGGTGGTAGACGCGGTCGATCGTCGTCCCGCCCTCGGCCGCGAGGCCGGCGATGACGAGCGCGGCCGACGCGCGCAGATCGCTGGCCATGACCGTAGCCCCCGCCAGCCGCGATGGCCCCTCGACCACCGCCCAGCGGCCCTCCAGGCGGATCCGGGCGCCCATGCGCACGAGCTCGGCGACGTGCTGGAATCGGTTTTCGAAGATCGTCTCGGTGATGGTGGCCACGCCATCCATTCCGGTCGCCAGCGCCATCCACTGCGCCTGCAGATCCGTGGGAAAGCCCGGATAGGGCGCCGTCGCGACGTCGTGGGAGACCAGACGCCCGTCGGCGCGCACGCGCACCGTGTCGCCGATCGTGTCCAGCCGAACCCCGGTGGCCGACAGCCGCGCCGTCAACGCGGCCAGGTGCTCCGGCGCGCAGCGACGCACCGCGACCTCGCCCCGCGTCGCCGCGGCCGCGAGCACGTAGGTTCCGGCCTCGATGCGGTCGGGAATGATCGGGTGCTCCACGCCGTGAAGCCGAACCACGCCCTCGATCTCGATCGTTTCGGTGCCGGCCCCGCGGATCTTCGCGCCCATCGCGGTGAGCATCCGGGCGAGGTCCGTGACCTCCGGCTCCCGCGCCGCGTTGACGAGGCGGGTCGTCCCGCGCGCCAGCGTCGCCGCGAGCATCACGTTCTCCGTGCCGGTGACCGTGACGGTGTCGAACACGATCTCGGCGCCGGTCAGCCGCGCGGCTTTCGCTTCGACGTACCCGTGATCGAGCCGCACCTCGGCGCCGAGCTTCTCGAAGGCCGCCAGGTGCAGGTTGATCGGGCGGACTCCGATGGCGCAGCCGCCGGGGAGCGACACGCGCACCGTCCCGGCGCGCGCGAGCAGCGGCCCCAGGACCAGAATCGAGGCGCGCATCGTCTTGACGAGATCGTAAGGCGCGTCGGCCGAACCGATCTGCCGCGCCGCGATCGTCGCCGTGTGGGCGCCCGCCTCGACGGCCGCGCCGATGTGCTGCAGCAGGCGGCGCAGCGTTCGGATGTCGGCGACGTTGGGCAGGTTCGTCAGCGTCACCGGCTCGGCCGTTAGG
>JBASRI010000163.1:0-28072 GCA_049273755.1 Thermoanaerobaculia bacterium | reverse complement strand
GCGCGCCGGCGCAAGGGGCGCAAAAGACTCACGGTGTGAACTCGAGCCCGGCCGTCTCCGAGGGTTTTTCCCGGGACGACCGCCTCCGCAAACGCAGGGAATTCGAAGAGTGCTACGCCTCCGGGGTGCGCGTTTCCGGGCGACACATCCAGCTCTTTCTCCTCGGCGGCGAGAGCCGGCCGCGCCTGGGAGTCTCGGTCTCGCGCCGCGTCGGGAGCGCCGTCACGCGCAACCGCGTGCGGCGTCGCCTGCGGGAGATCTTCCGCAGGTCGCGCGCTCTATTCGGCGGCCGGGCCGCCCGGGTGGTCCTCAACGCCAGGCCAACGGCCGCCTCGGCCCCGTTTTCCGAGCTCTCGGAGGATTACCGGGCGGCGCTGACCCGGGCGTTGGCGCGGCTGCCAAAGCCGTGAGCCTCGTCTCGGGGCTGGTGGTCGGCCTTCTCGATCTCTACAAGCGGTTCGTTTCCCCCTGGCTGCCCCGCGCCTGTCGGTTCGAGCCGACCTGCTCGGCCTACGCCCGGCAGGCCATCGTGCGTTACGGGATCGGGAAGGGGAGCGCTCTGGCCGTCAAGCGCCTCTTGCGCTGCCACCCATTCCACCGGGGCGGCCTCGACCCGGTGCCGTAAGAGTTTCAATGGAAAAGCGCCTCCTCGCCGCCGCCGGCCTCTCCCTCGCGGTGCTGCTTGCCTGGGAGTGGCTCGCGCCCAAGCCCGCCCGGCAGCCCGCGGCGGCCTCCCCGACGCCCGCTTCCGCTGCCTCAACGCCGGCGCCGTCGTCCCTCTCGCCGGCGCCGACCCCCGCCGCGGGCCCGTCGGCCGTACCCGTAACGGCCGCCCCCGAGAGCGCGGCCGCGGAAACCCTCACGGAGATCGAAAACGACGCGTTCAAGGCGACCTTCACCAACCGCGGCGCCGTGCTGAAGTCGCTGGTGCTCAAGCACCACCTGGACGATCAGAGGAAGCCTCTGGACCTGGTGCGCGCGCTTCCTCCGGAGTTTCCGAGGCCGCTCGCTCTGGACTTCGGCAAGGACGCGGAGACGACCAAAACCGTCTCCGCGGCGCTCTTCGTCGTCGAGAAGGAATCCGACCGGCGTGTGCGCTTCCGCTATGCGGACCCGAAGGTCGCGGTGACGAAAGAGCTCCGCTTTTCAGACGGCTATCTCTTCGACCTGAAGATCTCGGTCTCGGGGCCGGGGTTTTCGGTGCTCGTGGGACCGGGCCTGCGCAATCCCAGCGATTCCGAGAAAGGCTCTCGGTACGTCATGCCGGCGTCGGCCGTGGCGGCCGCGAACGACGGCTTGAAGCTGGTACGTCCCGACAAGGCCACCGCCGGCGAGACCTGGACGATTCTCGCGAAGGGCTTCGCCGGCATCGAAGACAACTACTTCCTCGAAGTGCTGGTGCCCAGCGCGCCGTCGATCGCCCGCCTCTTCACTTACTCGGTGCCGCGCCCCGACGGCAAGCCTTCGGTCGAGCTGGCCGTCGGGATCTCGGGCGAAAGGGTGTACGACGGAGCCGCCTTCTTCGGCCCCAAGGACGTGTCCGTTCTGGAGAGCTACGGCCTCGGCCTCGAGCGCACCGTGGATTTCGGCTGGTACGGCATCCTCGCGCGGCCGCTGCTGTGGCTCCTGAAGAAGTCCTACGCGATCGTCCCCAACTGGGGCCTCGCCATCCTCGTCGTAACGTTCCTGATCCGTCTCGCCCTGTTCCCCCTGACGGCCAAGAGCTACATCTCGATGAAGAAGATGCAGAAGCTCGCGCCGAAGATGAACGCGATCCGCGACAAGTACAAGAAAGCCAAGAGCGACCCCACGCAACGCCAGAAGATGAACGCGGAGCTGATGGCTCTCTACCAGGCCGAGGGCTACAACCCCATGAGCGGCTGCCTGCCGGTGCTCCTGCAGCTGCCTGTCCTGGTCGCGTTCTACAACGTGCTTTCGCGCTCGATCGAGCTGCGCCACGCGCCCTTCGTCCTCTGGATCAAGGACCTCTCGGCGATCGACGGCACCTACGTGCTCGTGATCCTGATGATCGTGTCCATGTACCTCCAGCAGGCCATGACGCCCTCGACGCTGGACCCGGCGCAGAAGAAGATCTTCATGTTCATGCCAGTGATCTGGGGGTTCTTCCTGAAGGACATGCCCTCGGGTCTGGTGCTCTACTGGCTCTTTTCCAACCTGCTGACGATCGTGCAGCAGCTGATCATGAACCGGATGGTGAAGGAGGACGACCCGGTGCCGCCCGCCAAGGGCGCCAGGGTGCCCAAGCCGGCGCGCTAGGTCGAAGCAAGCGATGAAGTACGAAGCCAAGACGGAAGAAGAAGCAGTTGCCGGAGCCGCGAAGGCGCTCGGGAAGACGCCGGGAGAGCTGAAGTACACCGTGATCCGCGACGAGAAATCGTTCTGGGGCGGCCGGGTCGTCGAGATCGAGGTGGAGGATCAGGCGGCAGGCGGCAGAGAGGCGGCAGAGACGCACGATTCCGACTCGGCGCCGTTGCCCGAGGCAGCCTCGGTTCCCGCGGCGCGGCGGGAGGCGCAGCCCGGAGCGACCGACGCGGAGGCCGTCGCCGCCTGCGAGTCCACGCTGACGGAGCTTCTCTCGGCGGCCGGGCTCTTAGTCGAGATCCGCCGGCGGGAGTCCTCCGGCGACGAGATTCTCTTCGAGCTCTTCGGCGACGACGTCGAGCCGCTGCTCGCGAACAAGGGCGAGGGCCTGACGGGCCTCGAGGTGCTCGTGGGGCGCATCGCCTCCAAGCGCCTCGGCCGCCCCGTCCACCCGAGGCTCGACGCCGAGGGCTTCCGCGCCCACCGCAAGGACGCTCTGGAGGAGCTCGCCCGGCAGTCCGCCGAAGAGGTTCGGCGGTCGCGGCGCCCGCAGCTTCTGCCGCCGCTGTCTCCCTGGGAGCGCCGCCTCGTGCACCTCGCGCTCTCGGAGGAGGCGGACGTCGAGACGCAGAGCGAGGGCGACGGGTTCCTGAAACGCGTGGAGGTCCGACTCAAGAGCCGCTAGAGGGGACGGGAGACGATGCGCCCCTCCGACTCTTTTCTCGACACGATCGTCGCCCTCGCGACGCCCGCCGGGAAATCCGCGGTGTCGCTGCTGCGTCTTTCGGGGCCCGACTCCCGACGCATCCTCGCGGCGCTTGCGCCCGGTCTGCCGGGAGACTTGCGCGCGCGTCGGCCGTATCTGGCCGGGCTCGAAGATGCCTCGGGCGAGAGGATCGACCGGGCGCTCGCGACGTGGTTTTCGGCGCCGCGCTCCTACACGGGTGAAGACGTGGTCGAGCTCTCGCTCCACGGCAGCCCCGTCGCCGTGGCCCGGGCGATCGAGGCCGCCATCGCTGTGGGAGCCCGTCCGGCGCGCCCCGGGGAATTCACGGAACGGGCCTTCCGCGCCGGCAAGCTCGACCTCGTGCGGGCCGAGGCGGTCCGCGACCTGATCGAGGCGAAGACGCCCGCGGCGGCGCGCTTTTCGGCCCGGCGCCTCGAAGGCGGCCTGTCGCGCAGGCTCGAGGGGGCGCGCGAGGACCTGCTCTCAGCCGCGGCGGGTCTGGCGGCCGCGATCGACTTCTCCGACGACGTCGGAGAGCGCGTGGCTCCCGAAGTCGAGCGGCGACTGCGCGCCGCCGCCGACGAGCTCGCACGGCTCTCGTCCACGTACCGGACGGGTCGGCTTCTGGGCAGCGGCTGCCGCGTCGCGATCCTGGGGCGACCCAACGCCGGCAAGTCGACGCTCTTCAACGCGCTCGTCGGGTCGGCGCGGGCCATCGTCACCGAGGTCCCCGGCACCACGCGAGACACGCTCGAAGCGCTCGTCGAGATCCGCGGGATCCCGGTGACGCTCGTGGACACGGCGGGGCTTCGCGCAACCGAGGACGTCGTCGAGAAGATCGGTGTCGCACGCGCTCACGACGAGGCCGAGCGCGCGGACGCCCTGCTCTACGTCTACGACGCCTCCGAAGGCCTCTGCACCGAGGACCGCGAGGCGCTGGAGCGCCGGGCCGGCACGCCGCGGCTGCTCGTGGCCAACAAGACCGACCGCGCGCCGGAGGCGTCCTTGCCCGAGGGGGCCGTGCCGCTCTGCGGACTGGATCCGGCGGCGGGGGAGACGCTCCGGGAGCTTCTCTCCGCGACGGTCGCCTCGGAGATCTCGACCGAGGAGACCTCGGAGGTCTTGGGGTCTCTCCGCCAGAAGGATCTCGTCGACCGCGCGCGCCGCGGCGCCTTGGAGACGCTCGCGGCGCTCTCCGACGGCCACTCGCCCGAATACGCCGCGACGCACTGCCATGCCGCGCTCGACGCGCTCGCCGACCTGGTGGGCGAGACGACCTCCGAGGACGTGCTCACGCGCCTCTTTTCGACGTTCTGCATCGGGAAGTAGCCGCCGCGCGACGGTAGACTCCCGTCGTGAACTTCGAAGTCCTCGTCATCGGCGGCGGGCACGCCGGCATCGAAGCCGCGCACGCCGCGGCGCGCATGGGACGCCGCACGGCGCTCCTGACCGGCGCGCTCTCCGCGATCGGACGGATGTCCTGCAACCCGGCCATCGGGGGCCTCGCCAAGGGCCAGCTCGTGCGCGAGATCGACGCTCTGGGGGGCGTCATGGGAGGCCTCGCCGACGCGGCCGGAATCCAGTTCCGGATCCTCAACCGCTCGCGCGGGCCTGCGGTTTGGGGACCGCGCGCCCAGTGCGACCGCGCGCTCTACGCCCGGAGGGCGCGAGAACGCCTCGCGCAGACGCCGAACTTGACGCTCCATGAGGGCATGGCGGAGGAGCTGCTGGACGAGGGCGGCCGCGTGGCGGGCGCCCGGACGGCGGACGGCGAGCGCATCGTCGCCGAGGCCGTCGTCGTGACGACGGGGACGTTCTTGAACGGCCTGATGCACACGGGAGGCCGACAGACGGCGGGCGGCCGCGTCGGCGAGGAGGCGGCCCGAGGCCTCTCGGCGTCGCTTGGGCAACTGGGCCTCGCGCTGGGGCGGTTCAAGACGGGGACGCCGCCGCGCGTCCACCGCGACTCCGTGGACTATGCCGCCTGCGCGCCGCAGGAGGGCGACGATCCGCCGGTTCCCTTCTCGTTCCGCACGCGGGAGCTCCCGAAGCGACAGGCGCTCTGCTGGCTGACGGCGACCAATCCGCGCGTCCACGCTCTGATCCGCGAGCGCCTTCACGAAAGCCCGATGTATTCGGGGCGCATCCACGGCATCGGGCCGCGCTACTGCCCGTCCGTCGAGGACAAGGTCGTCAAGTTCGCCGAAAAGCCCGCGCACACGATCTTCCTCGAGCCCGACGGATGGAGCTCCGAGGAGATCTACATCAACGGCCTCTCGACGTCGCTTCCCGAAGACGCGCAACGCGCGATCCTCGCCGAGATCCCGGGCCTGACGCGGGCGCACATGCTGCGGCCCGGATACGCCGTCGAGTACGACTTCGTCTTTCCCCATCAGCTGTCGTCCTCGCTGGCCGCTCTGGAGATACCGGGCCTCTTTCTGGCCGGACAGATCAACGGGACCTCGGGCTACGAAGAGGCGGCAGCGCAGGGATTGCTTGCTGGCGTCAACGCCGCCCTCGCGGTCCGAGGGCAAGCCCCCTTCGTGCTCGATCGCTCGGAGGCCTACGCCGCGGTGATGGTGGACGACCTGACGCAGCGCGGCGTCGAGGAGCCCTACCGGCTCTTCACCTCCCGCGCGGAGTACCGCCTGCTGCTCGGCGTGGATACGGTTCTCCCGCGCCTTCTGCCCTACGGCCGCCGGCTGGGGTTGGTCGCCGAGAACGAGTACTCGGCGGCCATGCGCGGCGAGGAGCGGCTGCGGCAAGCCGAGCGGGACCTGGAGACGCAAGTCTTCAATCCGACCGCCGAAAACCGGTCGCTCTTGCGCGAAAGGCTCGGAATCGACCTGGACGAGCCAGCGAGCCTTCGTAAACTATTGCAGCGTAATGACTTAGACTCAATAAGGGTGTTCGCGCTCGCCCCGGGCCTCTTCGACGGGCTCTCCCGGGAGGAAAGGGCGATCCTCGAGACCCGAGTCCGTTACGAGGGTTACATCCGGCGCGAGAGGGAGCGGCTCGAGCGCTTCAAGCCCTTCGAGTCTCGCCCCATACCCCTCGATTTCGCGTACGAAGGGATCCCCGGCCTCTCGCGGGAGGCCGTCGAGAAGTGCCTGCGCCGCAGGCCTCGAACGGTCGGGGAGGCCGCGCGGATCCCCGGCGTCACGCCTGCAGCCGTCGCGATAATCTCGGCCCATGTCGCGCGCGGCGCAAGGCCCGCTCCCGCCTGAGCAGTTCCAAGAGCTCCTCCGGCAAGAGGCGCCGGCCTTCCATCTCGCGCTCTCCCCGGAAACGCTGACTGCCGCCGCCGCCTACCTCTCCACGCTCGATCTCTGGCGACGCAAATCCAACCTGACGGGCAACCTCTCGGCCCAGGAGCTTGCCGAGCACACTCTCGAATCGATTCTCGGCTCACAGCTAATTGCTCATGGTGAACGAGTTGTCGACGTAGGATCCGGGGCGGGCTTTCCCGGATTGCCTCTCGCCATCGCGCGGCCCGACCTCTCTGTCGCGCTGGTCGAGCCGCGGCTCAAACGCGTCGCCTTCCTGAAGCACGTGGCGCGGACGCTTCGGCTGCTGAACGTCGCCGTTCACGAAGCGCGCATCGAGGAAGTCGGCGGGCAGACTTTCGACGTCGCCGCGACCCGGGCAGTCGGCGGGTTGCCCGCCTGGCTCGGAGACGGTTCGCTGGTCCGGCCGGGGGGGGCGTTGCTGGCCTGGACCACTCGGGCGCGGGAGCTTTCGACCCGGCTCTCCCCGGGCTTCTCGCTCGAAAAGACGTTGGACGTGCCGGGCTCCCACAGTCGGCAGATCGCCCTCTATCGCCGGGTTTGAGGAGGGTTCCACGTGGCACATAATCCCGGGGCAATGAGCCGCGTGGTCGCCGTCGCCAACCAGAAGGGCGGTGTCGGAAAAACCACGACGGCGATCAACCTGGCCGCCGCCCTCGCGGCCTTCGACCAGAAGGTCCTGCTCGTGGACCTCGACCCGCAGGCCAACGCGACATCCGGCCTAGGCTTCTCCAAGCGGGAGGAGATCACCGTCTACGGCGGCTTGAGCTCCGGTGATCTGGCCCGGACGGTCCGAGAGACCGGGTTTCCGAACCTGTGGCTCGCCCCCTCGGGGCGTGACCTCGTCGGCGCCGAGGTCGAGCTCGTCGAGCTTGCGGACCGGGAAGCCAGGCTGCGGTTCGCGCTCGGGAGCGTCCGGCAAGCGTACGACCTGATTTTCATCGACTGCCCGCCGTCCCTTTCCCTCCTGACAGTCAACGCCCTGACCGCCGCCGACTCCGTCCTCGTGCCCATCCAGACCGAGTATTTCGCCCTCGAGGGTCTGACGGAGCTTCTCGAGACCATCGAGCGGGTGCGGGGGGCGTTCAATCCGCTCCTGGCCGTGGAGGGCATCCTGCTGACCATGTACGACGAGCGCACCAACCTTGCCCGCCAGGTCGTCGACGACATCCGCCAGCACTTCGGAGATAAAGTCTTCGACACCGTGGTTCCAAGGAACATCCGCCTCGGGGAAGCGCCCTCCTTCGGCAAGCCCGTGCTCTCCTACGACATCAAGTCGAAGGGCGCCGAGGCCTACATCGCCCTTGGGCGCGAGTTCCTGAAGAAACGGAGGGCCAAATGACGACAACCCGAAAGCTGGCGCTGGGCCGTGGCCTGTCGGCCCTCCTGCCCGGAAAAGACGACGTTCCACGGGGAACACAGCCCGGCGAGGTCGAGATCGACCGGCTGGTCCCCTCACGCTTCCAACCCCGGCGCGACTTCTCCGAGGGAGCCCTGGCGGAGCTCGCCGACTCGATCCGCGAGCAAGGCATCGTCCAGCCGATCGTCGTGGTCGCCCGGGGCGAGAAGTACGAGATCGTGGCGGGGGAGCGCCGGTGGCGGGCGGCCAGGCTCGCCGGCCTCGAACGGGTCCCGGTCACGGTACGCGAGAAAAGCTCGGACCGCGATCTCTTGGAAGCGGCCCTGGTCGAAAATCTGCAGCGGGAGGACCTGAACCCGCTTGAGGCGGCGGAGGCCTACGCGCGGCTCAAGGCGGAATTCGAGCTGACTCAGGAAAAGATCGCCGAGCGTGTCGGGAAAGATCGCACAACGATAGCTAACTCATTGAGACTATTGAAGTTATCGTCACCAGTGCGAGACCGGATCCGCTCCGGCGAGCTGTCGGCTGGACACGCGAAGGCGCTCCTTGCTCTCGGCTCGACCGACGACCAGGAAATGCTCGCCGAGGAGATCGTGCGCCGGGCGCTCTCGGTGCGTCAGGCGGAAAAGCGCGCGGCGAGACTCTCGGCGGGCGATCGGGTCGTCCGCGAGAAGCGTCGGGACCCTTTCACCCGCGACGCCGAAGAGAAGCTCGCCCGGCGGTTCCAGACGAAGGTTCGCATCGCGCGCCGCCGTCGCGGCGGAAGGATCGAGCTGCTGTTCGGGTCCGAAGAAGAGCTGATCGGGCTCTTCGAGCGGATGATGCAGAATCAATGGCAGTGACCCCCAAGGAGCGCACATGAAGCCACGCGGTGAGGGCGCCACGCTCAACGGGTTTCTGGACAAGGGCAGCCATCTGAAAGGGGAGCTGACCTTCGAGGAGACCTTCCGCATCGACGGGAAGTTCGAGGGAAAGATCCCGTCGGGCAGCGAGCTGATCCTGGGCGACTCGGCCGAAGTGGATGCCGAGATCCACGTCGAGCGCGTTTCGATCAACGGCGCGTTGAAGGGCGTCGTGCATGCGACCGAGCGCATCGAGATCCACCCGCGGGCGCGCGTGACGGCGAGCCTCCGTACTCCCGTGCTGCGCATCGAGGAAGGCGCCTTCTTCCAGGGGTCCTGCGACATGACGCCCGAGGCGGCGCCCAAACTCGTGGAGATGCCGCGCAAGTAGCTGGTTCCCCGGCGTTTATTAGGCTCGACTCTCAGGGCCGCCTGTGTTATTCATCCGCGGTTTCGTCTTCGCGAAATCTCCATGATCGAACTGCCCAACGTCACCGCTCTGTATGCGGCTCTCGCCTTCGGGATCTCGTACGTGATCCTGAAGAAGTACCTCTTCCTTCCGCTCGTCGCCATCCTCGAGGCGCGCGAGAGAGAAGAGCAGGAAGCGCAGAGGGCGCACGCGGAAAGCCTCCAGGCGCTGGAGAAGGCCGTGGCTGCCGGCGAGCAGAAGCTCTCGGCCGCCCGTCAGGAGGCCTTGAAAACGCGCGAGGAGCTTCGGGCCGAGGGTTTCGCCCTTCTCGAGCAGAAGCTCGCCCAGGCGCAGGAGCGAGCCGCCCAGGAGATCGCCCGGGGACTGCGCGAGATCCAGGCGCAGGTCGAACGGTCCGCGAAAGAACTGCCCGAGCGCGCTCGCAGCCTCGCCCGGGAGCTCGCGGAGAAGATCCTCGGGCGAAAGCTCGCGGCGTGAGCCTCCTGGCGCCCCTTCCCGCCGCGCTTCCGGCCGTGCTCCTTTTCTCCCTGGAGGAGGGCGAACACGCGGCGCAGAAGTTTCTGGGAATCCCGATGTCGGTCTGGCAGATCGCCAACCTGGTGCTCTTCCTCGCGGTCCTGATCTACTTCGTGGCGAGGCCGATGTCGGCGGCGTTTCGCAAGCGCCAGGCCGAAATCGAGGAGCGGCGCCGGGAGGCCGAGAAGCAGCGCGCCGAGGCGCAGAAGCTCACCGCCGAGATCCGGGAGCGCACCGCCAGAATCGAGAGCGACATCGAAGAAATTCGCAAGCAGGGGCTCGCCGAGGGCCAGATCGCCCGTACGGAGCTGGCCGCGCGGGCCGATCAGGAAGCCGCGCGGGTGTCGCACGAAGCGCAGGAAGAGATCGATCGCCGCGTCGCCGCCGCGCGCGAGGAGCTGCGCCGCGTCGCGGCCGACCTGACCGCCTCGACGGCGCAGAGCATCCTTTCGAAGGAGATCACCGACGCCGACCGGCAGCGGCTGCTCTCCGAGAGCGTCCAGAAGCTGAAGACCTCGAAGTGAGCGCCTTCACCCACGCGTACGCGTACGCGCGCGCCTTCCTCGAGGTGGCCCCGCAAGGCTACGACGTGGAGCGCTTTCTCGGCGCCGCGGCGGCTCTCTCCGAGGCGATCGAGGAGAACGCCACCCTGCGCGCCTTCCTCTCGGCGCCCGCCGTGCCCTTCGAAGCCAAGCGCAAGGCTCTCGCGGAGCTGTCGCGCAAAGCGGGCGCCGACGCCTACGGCACGCGGCTGTTCGAGCTGCTCCTGAGGAACCACCGGGTCCTCGACGCGCGCCAGGTCTTGAAGAAGCTGCGCGAGGCCTACGACGCTGCGCAGGGCGTGGTGGAAGGACGGGTGACCGTCGCCTCCCCGATCGGCGAGGGCGAAACGGAGTCGCTCGAGGAGGCTCTGGCGGCCCGGGTCGGGGGCAAGGTGCGCCTCAAGGTCAACGTGGATCCGAAGATCCTGGCGGGTTTCGTGGCCCGCGTGGGCTCGAGCGTCTTCGACGCTTCGGTGGCGGCGGCGATCGCGCGGTTCCGAGAGCTAGCGGCAAGGAGAATGGGAGCCTGAGATGGAGATCAAAGCGGACGAGATCACGGCGATCCTCAAACAGCAGCTGGCCGGCTACGAAAAGGCGATCGACGTGGCCGAGGTCGGCACCGTCCTGTCGGTGGGCGACGGCATCGCTCGGATCTACGGCCTCGAGAAGGTCATGTCCGGCGAGCTCGTGGACTTCGGCCACGACATCTTCGGCCTGGCCTTGAACCTCGAGAAGGACCAGGTCGGCGTCGTGCTGCTGGGTGAGTCGCAGCTCGTCAAGGAGGGCCAGGAAGTGCGGCGGACGCGGCGCATCATCCAGGTGCCCGTGGGTCCGGCGCTGGTGGGCCGCGTCGTGGACGCCCTCGGCCGCCCCATCGACGACAAGGGCCCGATCCAGACCACCGAGTACTACCCGACCGAGCGCATCGCGCCGGGCGTCATCGACCGCCAGGGCGTCAAGGAGCCGGTGCAGACGGGTATCAAAGCCATCGACACGATGATCCCGATCGGCCGCGGGCAGCGCGAGCTGATCATCGGCGACCGCCAGACCGGCAAGACGGCGATCGCGCTCGACACGATCATCAACCAGAAGGGCAAGGGCATCGTCTGTATCTACGTCGTCATCGGCCAGAAAAAGTCGACCGTCGCGCAGGTGGCCAAGACTCTGGAGGAGAACGGGGCGATGGGCCACACCATCATCGTCTCGGCCACGGCCTCCGACCCCGCGCCGATGCTGTACCTGGCGCCCTACGCGGGCTGCGCGATGGGCGAGTGGTTCCTCTACAACAAGAAGCACGCGCTGACGATCTACGACGACCTCTCCAAGCACGCCGCGGCGTACCGGGAGATCTCGCTGCTGCTGCGGCGGCCGCCGGGCCGCGAGGCCTACCCGGGCGACGTCTTCTACCTGCACTCGCGCCTGCTCGAGCGCGCGGCCAAGCTCTCCGACAAGAACGGCGGCGGATCGCTGACGTCGCTCCCGATCATCGAGACGCAGGCCGGCGACGTCTCGGCGTACATTCCGACCAACGTCATCTCGATTACAGACGGCCAGATCTATCTCGAGAGCGACCTGTTCTATTCGGGGGTGCGGCCCGCGGTCAACGTCGGCATCTCGGTCTCGCGCGTCGGCGGAAACGCCCAGATCAAGGCCATGAAGCAGGTCGCCGGGACGCTGCGCCTGGATCTGGCGCAGTACCGCAACCTCGCGGCCTTCGCGCAGTTCGGCTCGGACCTCGACAAGGCCTCGCAGGCGCAGCTCGCCCGCGGTCAGCGGATGGTCGAGCTCTTGAAGCAGCCCCAGTTCGCGCCCATGGACGTCGAGCTGCAGGTCGCGTCGATCTATGCCGGCACCAAGGGCTTCATGGACTCGGTGCGGGTCGAGTTCGTCCGCGATTTCGAGAACGGCCTGCACGCGTACCTGAAAGCCAACAAGAAGGAGATCCTCCAGGCCATCGTCTCGACCGGAAAGCTCGAGAAGGCGACCGAGGAGGCCCTCTCGGCGGCGATCGCCGAGTTCAAGGAACGGTTCGTCAAGGAAAACGCGACGGCCGTGGCAGCCTAGGCCTGCTTACTGCCTACTGATCTATGGCCTCCCTCATCGACATCCGCCGCCGGCTGCGCTCGGTCAAGAGCACGCAGCAGATCACCAAGGCCATGAAGATGGTCGCCGCGGCCAAGCTGCGCCGCGCGCAGGAGCGGGTCGTGGGGGCGCGGCCTTACGCGAAGCTTCTGACCGACGTCCTGGCCTCGGTCCGGGCGCATGCGGGCGAGGTGGCCCATCCGCTCCTCGCGGAGCGCCAGGAGAAGCGCGTCCTCCTGGTGGTCGTCGCGGGCGATCGCGGTCTGGCCGGTGCCTTCAACACGAACGTCAACCGCGCGACCGGGCAGCTCCTCGCCGCGCACCCGGAGTGGACGGAGGTTCGCATCCTCCCGGTCGGGAAGAAGGCCCTCGAGTTCTGGCGGCGTCGCAAGATCCCGCTGACCGAGAAGACCTACTCGGGCATCTTCGCGACGCTCAAGTACGCGGATGCCAGGGAGATCGCCGGTTTTCTCGCCGGGGAGTTCCTCGAGGACCGAATCGACGCGGCCTACATCGTCGTCAACGAGTTCCGTTCGATCCTGTCCCAGGTCGTGCACGCGGACCGGCTCCTCCCGCTCGCCCCCAAAGCGGCCGGGGAAAAGGGCGCGACCGCTGGCCCCGGAATCGAGTATCTCTTCGAGCCCGACGCGCCCACGATCCTGGCGTGGCTCCTGCCCCGCTACCTCGAGTTCACCGTCTTCCGGGCCCTGGCCGAGTCGGCGGCGGCGGAGATGGGCGCGCGCATGGCGGCGATGGACTCGGCCACCAAGAACGCCGGCGACATGATCGACAAGCTGACGTTGACCTACAACCGCGCCCGCCAGGCGCGGATCACGAAGGAGCTGATCGAGATTGTTTCGGGAGCGGCGGCGCTGGAGTAAGAAACGCTGGAAGGGGACAATCATGGCCGAGCAGAACGTCGGAAAAGTCGTCGCGATCATCGGGCCGGTGCTCGACATCGAGTTTCCGGAGGGCCAGCTCCCGGCCATCTACAACGCCGTCCGCATCCAGGACGACGGCAAGGAGACCGGCCAGCCGATTGACGTCATCGCCGAGGTCGCACAGCAGCTGGGCGAGAGCGTGGCGCGCTGCGTGTCGATGAAGCCGACCGACGGCATGGTCCGCGGGATGAAGGCCGTGGACCAGGGCGGGCCTATCTCGGTGCCCGTCGGCCGCGAGACGCTCGGCCGTATCCTGAACGTCATCGGCGATCCGATCGACGGCCTCGGACCGGTCAAGGCCAAGGAGCGCTGGCCGATCCACCGCGATCCGCCGGCCTACGACGAGCAGGCGACCTCGGTCGAGATGTTCGAGACCGGCATCAAAGTCATCGATCTGCTCGAGCCCTACACGAAGGGCGGCAAGACCGGCCTCTTCGGCGGCGCGGGCGTCGGCAAGACGGTGATCATTCAGGAGCTCATCAACAACGTCGCCATGCACCACGGCGGCTTCTCGGTCTTCTCGGGCGTGGGCGAGCGCACGCGCGAGGGCAACGACCTCTACCACGAGATGACCGAGTCGGGTGTCATCACACCAGGGGACCCGGTCAAGTCCAAGGCCGCCCTGATCTACGGCCAGATGACCGAGCCGCCGGGCGCTCGCCTGCGGGTCGGACTGACGGGCCTGACCGTGGCCGAGTACTTCCGCGACACCGAGGGCAAGGACGTCCTTCTCTTCATCGACAACATCTTCCGCTTCACCCAGGCGGGCTCCGAGGTCTCGGCGTTGCTGGGTCGCATGCCCTCGGCCGTCGGCTACCAGCCCAACCTCGCGACCGAAATGGGCGAGCTTCAGGAGCGCATCACGTCCACCAAGAAGGGCTCGATCACGTCGGTGCAGGCGATCTACGTGCCGGCCGACGACCTGACGGACCCGGCGCCGGCCGCGGCGTTCGCGCACCTGGACGCGACGACAGTTCTCTCCCGCGCCATCTCCGAGATGGGCATCTACCCGGCCGTGGATCCGCTGGCCTCGACCTCCACGATCCTCTCGGCCCGCGTCGTCGGCGAGGAGCACTACAAGTGCGCCCGCGACGTTCAGGCCGTGCTCCAGAAGTACAAGGACTTGCAGGACATCATCGCGATTCTGGGCATCGACGAGCTCTCCGAGGACGACAAGCTCACGGTGGCCCGCGCCCGCAAGGTGCAGCGCTTCCTCTCGCAGCCGTTCTTCGTCGCTCAGCAGTTCACGGGTCTCGAGGGCCGGTACGTCAAGATCGCCGACACGATCAAGGGCTTCCGCGAGATCGTGGACGGCAAGTGCGACGACATGCCCGAGCAGGCGTTCTACATGGTCGGCACGATCGAAGAGGCGCGCGAAAAGACGGCGGCGCTGGCGAAGTCGGCGGCCTAGCTCCCATGGCCCTCCAGCTACTGGTCGTGACCCCGGAGCGCAAGGTCGTCGAGACCGAGGCCGACGAGGTCCAGCTGCCCGGCGCCGAGGGGTACCTCGGGATCCTGCCGGGCCACGCGGCGCTGATCACGCTTTTGAAAGCCGGGGTGCTCTCCTATCGGCGCTCCGGCCGCTCCGAGGCGTTCGCGGTCTCCGCGGGCTTCGCCGAGATCCTGGAGGACCGGGTTTCGGTGCTCGCCGATTCGGCCGAGCCGGGCGGCGACATCGATGCTGGCGCGGCCGAGCGCGAGCGAGCGCAGGCCGAGGAGGAGATGAAGTCGGCTGGGATCGACACCCTGGCGGCGATCCGCGCCCGTTTCGACCTCGCCGAGGCCCGGCTCTCGGCCGCTCGCCGGCCCGCGTAGAGACCGAGCCCCCGACGGCTCTTCTGCGTTGCGGCGAGCGCGATCCTCGCGCGGCGGCTCACCGCCCCCCGGACCCGCCCCCGCGTAGGCGTCCTCGCAGCCTGCTAGGATCGCGGCGTGCGTCAGGAAAAACGCGGGAAGCGCGCGTGAGCGGGTCCGACGAGCTCCCGCCGAAGCCGCCCCCGAATCCCGGCGGCGAACCTCCCGAGAAAGTCGAGGGCGACCCCAATCCGCCGGAACGGCTCTTCCTCTCGGGACCGCGCTCGCGCCGGAAAGAGCTTCTCTCCGTTTTCAAGATCGCCTGGGAGTTCATCCAGGGCTTCCGCAACCTCCGCTTCGTCGGGCCCTGCGTGACCGTGTTCGGCTCGGCGCGGTTCCAGGAGGGGCACCCCTACTACGAGCTCGCTCGGATCGTGGGGGCCCGCCTGGCGCAACTGGGGTTCACGGTCATGACGGGCGGAGGCTCGGGCATCATGGAGGCGGCCAGCCGCGGGGCCAAGGAGGCCGGCGGCTTCACGGTCGGCTGCAACATCGTTCTGCCCGAGGAGCAGAAGATCAACGCCTGGGTCGACCGCTCGATCACCTTCGACCATTTCTTCGTGCGCAAGGTCATGCTCGTGAAGTACTCCTACGCCTTCGTCGTGATGCCGGGGGGGCTGGGCACGATGGACGAGCTCTTCGAGGCCCTGACGCTGATCCAGACGAAGAAGATCGACAACTTCCCTGTCGTCATGATGGGCACGGAGTATTACCGGCCGCTGATGGCGGTTCTGGCCAAGATGGTGGCCGCGAGGACGATCTCGAACACGGACCTCGACCTGCTCCTCGTGACGGACTCGATCGAGGAGGCGATGGACCACATCCACAAGAACGCCATCGCCTCTTTCGGGCTCGGCGAGACTCCGCGCAAGCTCAAGGCGCTCGGGGAGTGAAAGGAGTCGGCGCGGGCTATGGCGCCGGGAGCGGACCCCGGTATCCCGGGCCGCGCAGCGCCCTTCCGGGCGTGGCGCCGGTGATCCTTCCGCCGTCGACCACGAGCGCGCCGTTGACCACGACGTACGGAAATCCCGCGCTGTAGCGGCGGGGCTCCTCGTACGTGGCGAGGTCCTGGACCTTCGCCAGGTCCACGACCACCAGGTCTGCGGCGAAGCCCTCCCTGACGAGGCCGCGCCCCTGCAGCCCCGCGGCCTCGGCCGGAAAGGACGTCATCTTGCGAACCGCCTCCTCGAGGCGGATCACTTTCTCGTCGCGCACGTAGTGGCCGAGGATGCGGGCCGAGGATGCCCAGCCGCGAGGGTGCGACTTCTCCTCGGAAAGGATGCCGTCGGTGGCGCCCGCCCCCGAGTCGGTGCAGAACGCGACGAGCGGGCTCTTCAGGGCGGTCCGAACGTCGTTCTCGTCCATCATGAAGATGATGCAGGCCGTGTTGGCACGGTCGGCGATCACGAGGTCGATCAAGGCGTCTCGCGGGTCTTTTTTTTCCTCGGCGGCGATCTGCGCGATCGTCTTGCCTTCGTAGGTCTTGAGCTTCGGGTTGAGAACGGACCCGACGAGGACGCGATCGGGCCCTCCGGCGCCCAGGTACTGATTGCTCCACGCATCCGAGTCCACGAGCATGTCCGCCTCGGCCTTCGCGCGCTGCTTCGGGTCCGCCAGACGCTTCAGGAGCGCTTCCCGGCCGCCCTCGCGGATCCAGGGCGGCAGACACGCGTCGAGCCCGTTGGAGCCCGCCGTCCAGGGATACTGGTTGGCCGCGACGTCGATGCCCTCGGCGCGGGCGGCCTCGAGGCGCGCCAGGACCGCGGGCATCCTTCCCCAGTTGCGCTTGTATGCCGTCTTCAGGTGCCAGATCTGGCTTCGGATCCCGGCTTCCTTCGCGATCCGGAAGACCTCGTCGAGCGAGCTGTCGATGGCGTTGGCCTCCGAGCGCTGGTGGGTGAAGTAGGCGCCGCCGTAGCGCGCCGCGACCTTCGCCATCGCCACGAGCTCCTCGGTCGAGTTGTACATGTCGGGCACGTACTGGAGCGAGGAGGAGACGCCCAGCGCCCCCTCGCGCATCGCCTTGTCCACCTCGTCGCACATGCGCTTCAACTCCTGCGGCGTGGCGCGGCGGTTCTCCTTGCCGATCACGAGGTCGCGCAGCCCGCCGGCCCCCACGAAGGTGCCCAGGTTGATCGCCGTACCCCGGCGCTCGAGCGTCCGGAAGTACCCGTCGAGCGTCTGGAAGTCCGGCGTGAAACCGTAGCGGGCATACACGTCCTTCGCCTCGGCGAGCATCGCGTCGTTCAAGGGCGCGATCGAGGCGCCCTCTCCCGTGACCTCCGTGGTGATGCCCTGCGTGATCTTCGAGGCGGCGCGCTTGTCGACGAGCACGTTGTACTCGGACTGGCCGAGCAGGTCGATGAACCCCGGCGTGACCAGGAGGCCGCTCGCGTCGACCGTGCGCAAGGCGGAGCGCCCGGACAGCGCTCCGACGGCCGCGATCTTGCCGTCGCGCACGCCGACATCGGCGGCGAACCACGGCGCACCGGTCCCGTCGATGACGCGGCCGCCCGTGATCAGCAGGTCGTACGGGGCCTCGGACGGCGAGAGCGCGAGCGCGCCGAGGGCGACGGAGACGGCGAGAAGCAGTTTTTTCATGGACGTAACTCTATGCCGGGCCGGATCAACGGCCGATCAGGCTCGCGAGGGCCGGTGCCTGCCGGCTCAACCAGAGCGAAAGCTGGACGCAGACGGCGATGAAGCCGCCGCCCGCGATGAGAATCGCCGCGACCGTCCCGGAGCGGCGCTGCGATAGCCACGCGACGGCGAAAACGCACGCCGGCGCGAGGAGCAGATAGACGGGCAGCGAAAAGCGCGCCTCGACCGCCACGGGCAGGTAGACGGCCACATAGGCCGCACAGACCGCGGCCGCCGCCCAGAAATACAGACGGACGGCGGCGGCCGCCCCCCGCGACCGGACGAGCCCGATCCCAAGACCCGTTACGGACAGGAAGAGGTACGCGTAGTTCAAGAGCGAGAGGGGCCAGCGGTAGGCGGGTCGGGGGCTCTGGATGTAGGTGAACGGCAGGTCCTGGTCGAAGAGCGCGAAACCGTGGAGACCGAGCGTGGCGAGGTAGCCCAGAGGCCGGCGCCGGAAGAACTCTCGGGGGTTCGAAATCCCGGGCGGGTAGAACGGGTTGCGGTAGGCGAGCTCCGGCGGCTGTCCCGGCACGACCAGCGTGCCGTACTTCAGGATCGACATCCCCCATCCGACCTGGTTCCCGTAGAGCCGTTCGGTCAGGAGCGGCGTCCACTTCCCGTACGCGCTGACGTTGGCGTAGAGCTGCGGCAGCAGCGCGAGCGCCACCGCCGCCGCGGCGGGCAGGACGGCGAGGCGCAGCGGCTCGCGGTACAGACGCGCGCGCAGCGCCCACACCAACCCGAGCGCGGGCAGCACGGCGAGATTGGCGGGACGCACCGCGACGGAGACCCCTGCCCAGAGAAAGGCGAAGAACGCCTTCCGCGCCGGTTGGCCCGCGCCGAGCGACGCGAAGAAGGCGAGCGCGAGCAGAGAGGCCGAAAGGGAATCCGACAGGAGCTCCGTCGTGTGAATCAGCGCGAAGGGATTCGCGGCCATGAGCAGGAACGTGCCGAAGAAAAACCGCGGGGACCCGAAGGCGCGCTCCGCCGCCCGCGCCGCGTAGAACGCGACGCCGAGGTGGATCGCAAGCTGGGCGGCGAACACCAGCGCCCGCGCCGCGTCGGGGGAGACGTCCACGAACCCCGTGGAGACGGCGACGAAGAGGGGGTAGCCGTACGAGCGCACGCGGCTGGCGAAGTTCCAGAGACCCTCCTCCGAGACGATACGCGCGAGGGTGAAGTAGTGAAAGGAGTCGTAGAGGACGCCGCGAAAGCCCGCGAGGAAGAACGCGTACGCCGCCCCGGCCGAGGCCAAAGACACGCCCGCGACGAAGGCCACGCGAGGGCCTCGCGAAACGTACGGCGGTCCGTTCACAGAGCGTTCACGTCCCGCGCGTTAGGGTACCCCTGTGACGAGACGTCTCTTCGCTGTCGGCGCGCTCGCGGCCCTGCTCGCCGCCCCGGCCTCGGCCTTCCCCACGGCCAAGCCCAAGAGCCACGGCAACGCCCTCTCGGGTACGGTCCTTCGCGTGGACCGCTCCGCGGGCACGGTCCTGATTCGGGAGGGTTCCGGCCGCGAGACGACGCTGCGTGTCACCGCCGCCACGCACGTCAAGGGAGGCGCGTTGAATCCGGGGGCCCACGTGGCCGCCCGCTGGCTCGAGAAGGACGGCCGCAAGATCGCCACCTCCATCCGCATCGAGCCGCCCGCGATCGCCTCCTCGACGCCCACGGCGCCCGTCTCCGGCGCCCACTAGCGAGCCTCCGGCCCGGCCTTTCACACGCGCACCGGCGGAAAGAGTCTCGAGAGCGTCGCCCGGAACCCGGCGGCGCAGAGCGCGAGCCAGACAAGCCACGCCAGAAGCGTCAGCGCCGCCAGAATGCGCAGCGCCCGGAAGCGAAACCGGGCTTCCATCGCGTAGTCGCCCGCCGGCAGCAGCCAGCCGCGCCAGATTCCGTTGACGCGCACGGCGGGGATCACCGCGCGCGCTTCGGGCGCGGGGTAGAGTCGTGCGGTCCAGCCCGGGAAGTACGTCTCGTTCTCGACCAGCAGCGCCGGCGTCTCGAGGCGGATTCGGTAGTCGATCCGGTCGGTTCCGTAGGAGCGCTGCTCGACCCGCGAGTCGGGTGCGGCGGCGGAGAGGCGCGTCTCGAGATTCGGGACCTCGAGCGGGCCGCCTGCGGTCTCTCCCGGAGCGTCAACGACGACCGGTAGCCATTCGCGGCGCATGAAGTCCAGAAACGCGGGGTTCTTCGCGATCGCTTCCCGCGCGCGCAGGATCGGGCCTCCGAAGTCCCCGAGGTTGTAGCTGCCCGAGAGGTAGCCGCTCGCACGGTATCCGGCGTCCCCTTCGATGCGCGGAGGCCGAGGGGGCTTCTCCTGCGCGAAGACCCGCGGGTCGACGACGACCCCCGCGTCGTGCATGCGCGCCGGTGTCGGGTAGTAGAGGCGGCTCATCCCCATCAGATCCGGGACCGCCCAGGTCTCCATCCGCGAGAGCACGCGGGCCGCGTCGAGCGAAACGACGGCGAGCAGAACGAGCGTCGCTGCGAGCGCAGGGACGCGGCGGCTCTGCCAGAGCAGGAGGCCGGCGGCGGCGAGCCCGAAGCACAGCAGCGCCTGCGCGGGCGACGGCCAGAACGGCAGGCCGCGCTCGACTCGCAGGATTGCCCAGGCCGCGAAGACCGCGACCGGGGCCAGCCGCAGGAGCACGACCCCGGCACGCCGGGGGCGGTGCCGCAGCTCCCGCCATCCAGCCGCAGAGAGCAGGATCAGGAGAGCGCCCGTGAAGCACCGGTAGTCGCTCGACGGAAAACGGGAGTAGGCCAGCGGCGGGATCAGGCTCCGCAGGATCGGATGGATCGGCGAGCTGTTGCCCGCCGCCATCGCCGCCGAGAGGACGAGCAACGCGGCGTACGGCCAGAGCGTCGCGAGCGTGCGGCGAGTCAGAAAACAGATCCCCGCCACGACCAGAAAGCCGATGAACGTGGAGCTCATGCTGATGTCCCCGGACATGCCGCGGGTTTCCATCACGAGACCCGGCAGGTGCTCGAGACCCAGCGAGGCGCGTTGCAGGCCTCCCGTGACGTGGTACCGCTCGAGCTCCGAGCGGGAGATCCAGGCCGGCCCGAGATGGATGGCGGCCATCGCCAGTCCGAGCGCGACCGCGGCGCCCGCGCCGGCGGCCCAGGCCAGAGCGGGTTTCGAGAAGCGCCGCGCGGCGACCTGGAGGCACACCAGCACGCCCAGCGAGAAGAGCGCGGCCACGAGGTTTCCGGGATAGCCCCCCGTCGCCATCGCCCACACGAAGAGAGGCAACGCCAGCAGCCGGCGAGGCACCGCCGGCTCGCCCGGCCGCGGCGGAACGAGGCACGCCAGAAGCCACGGAAGGAAGGCGAAGGAGCGAACGATGTCGACGTGCTCGGCGTTCGAGTAGAACCCGCCGAAGAGCTGAAACGCGAACGCGCCGATCAACGCCTCGCGCCGGGAGCCCAGCACGAGACGCAAAAGCACGTACATCCCGGCGGCGCCGAGCAGGACGTGGAGGCCCTGCAGCACGACGGCGGCGTGCAGCGTGTACGGGATCTTCAACAGCGGGAACACCCAAAGCGGCGCGTACCAGAGACCCGTCTGGAGGTTGATCGGGAAGGGATAGCCCATCGACTGGTAGGGCATCCAGAGGGAGAGCGCCCCTCGCGCGATCGCCGACGTCCAGTACGCGGAGGCGGCGTAGTAGGAGCCCACGAAGTCCCAGGGGAATCCGTACCCCCGAAAGTAGTGGCGAAAGAAGATCGCCAGGTTCTCGAGGGTCAGGACGGCGAGCGGGGCCACCCCCAGGAGAGCGCGCGAGAGGCGGCGGCCGTCATCCACCCTGCCTAGCAGGCTGCTGAAAAATGGATGCGGACTGTTTGAGCGGCGCTCGACGCGCTGACGAGAGCGGAGAATTGCGGTCGGCTGGCTTCGGTCATGGTGGCCCCTCCCTGGAGGCTCGCGTCTTGCCCCCGTTCTCAAAAACTCTCGGCTGCCGGTCGCGAAGCGACCGCCGCAGCCGAAAGCCTCATCGCTCCTCGGCGATGCGAAGGCATCGCCGTCGTCGCGCTTCCTTGCATCTGACCCCGCGGCGCTCGTAACGCCATCCCACACCCTTTTTCAGCACCCTGCTAACGCTCGGCGTGCGCGTGCGGCTCGGCCGTCTTCTCTTCGAGGGCCGCGAGCACGATGCCGATTCTCGCGTCCCAGGTGTTGGCGCGGGCGAGCGCGCGCAGGCGCTCCCGGAACGCGGCGTCCTTTCCCCTCTCGCGCGCGCGGTCGAGGGCGGCGGCGAACTCGGCGGCGTCCCGCGCGATCGCAACCTCAGGGTACGCCTGGCACTCAGGCATGGGCGTCGTCACGACGGGCTTGCCGCCCGCGAAGTATTCGTAGAGTTTCAGCGGCGAAGTGGCCGTCGTGATGTCGTTGATCTGGAACGGAATCGTCGCGACGTCGAAGAGCGCGAGGTAGCCGGGCAGCAGGTGGTAGTCGCGCGGGCCGATCCAGCGGACGTTCTCGCGCTTCAACATCGGGCGACCCTGGAGGCTCTTGTCGTACATCGGGCCGATCAGGAGAAAGCACCAGTCCGGGCGCAAAGCCGCGACCGCGTCGAGAAGATCGTAGTCGAACCACGCCGCCAGCGCGCCGTAGTATCCGGCGATCGGGCGGCCGCTCGCGCGAAGCTCCGCCACGTCCCGGTCCTCGACCGACGGCGGAGCCTCCGCCGCGAACCGCTCGTACTCGACGCCGTTGGACAGCAGGAGCGCGTCGGGCCGGCGCACGAGGGCTTGCGTGTGCAGGCGACGGGCCACGCTCGCCACGAGGGTGGCCTCGTTGAACGCACGCTCGTGGTTGCGCTCGAGAAGCGCCCGCTCGTACGGGAAGACGGAAAGATCGTCGATCCAGTCGTAGAGGACCCGCGCCGGTTTCGGGTAGGCGTCCACCTGCGCGTAGTTGTAGGGAAACGTCCACAGCAGCGGCGAGGGGATCTCTCCCAGCAGCTCTGGGGGACCCTTGAAGAGGAAGAGGTTCGGCTCGATCTCCTTGAACCCGTTGATCTTGTCCTGCGCATTCGAGCAATCGAAGATCGAGACCCA
This sequence comes from Thermoanaerobaculia bacterium, assembly GCA_049273755.1. GTDB lineage: Bacteria > Acidobacteriota > Thermoanaerobaculia > UBA5066 > Gp7-AA6 > DAHUXD01. Next base: position 5,459 of record JBASRI010000163.1, on the reverse strand, counting down.
GCCCCGCTTCGCGAAGGCGCGCGCCAGGTGGTGGGGACGCTGGACCAGATGGATGCCCCATCCGATCGACGGGAGAAAGAGCACCACGCCGGGAGCGTTGCGTACCCGGTCGCGGACCGACGCGAGCTGGTCCCGAAAGAACCCCAGGTCGGCCCTCTGCCAAACGTCGACTCCCTCCGCCTTCCAGCTCTCGCCCCACTTCTCCTCGTACTTCTTGCGGTTCTGCTCGAAGAGCGCGAGGTAGGCGTCCTTGCCGAGGAGCCGAAACGACGCTTTCTGCCAGTGATGAACGAAGGCGTCCTGCGCGCAGCGGATCTCCCACCCCTGCGAACGCGCGCGGCGGTTGTAGTCGTCATCCTCGAACATTCCCAGGCCGAACCGCTCGTCCAGCGGGCCCACGGCCTCCCAGGTCTGGCGGTGCATCGCCACGCAGAAGAACGCGAGCATCGGAATCGCGAAGCTCTTCAGATCGTGCTCCCGCACCCAGTCGGCCGCCCACGCGGGAAGCCCGCGGACGTCGGAGTAGCCGACCTCGACCTTCGCCTCGTTGGAGACGGCGTTGGTCACGGGTCCGATCATGCCGATCCCCGGGTTGGCCCTCAGATGCCGCACCAGCGCCGTCAGCCACCCCCGCGTGACGACCGTGTCGTTGTTGAGCAGCACGAGGAAGTTGCCCGAGGCGGCTTCGAGTCCCCGGTTGCACGCGGCGGCGAAGCCCTGGTTGGTCTCGTTCTGGAGGACCGTCAGGTCCGGTCGCGCGCGCTGCATTTCGCGCAGGAGCTCCGGCGTGCCATCGTTCGAGCCGTTGTCGACGACGAGGACCTCAAAGCACGGCCACTCGGTGCGGGCGAAGACGCTCTCGAGGCACAGACGGTTCAAGTCCACGTTGTTGTACGTGACGATGACGATGGACACCTTGGGAAAGAGGCGCGGGAACGCGTCGCTGACGGCCCGGAAGCTCCGCTCGAGATCCTCCGATGCCGGCAAATAACGCAGCACCCGGTTGTGGTGACGCCGGGCCTCCTCCTCCAGACCCGGCGAGTCCGTGAGGACGAAGTCCGCGCTCTCGAGGAGCGCGTCGTCCCCTCTCGCCTCGGGTGACTCCAGGAGGGCGTAGACCATCGGCCAGGCGCGCTCGCGACGCAGGCGCTCCGCGATCGGCGCGCGGGAGGGCTGCTGGACGATCGAGACGGCCGCGCCCAGACCGCGGTCGCGCCGCAGCGCGTCGAGTGCTTCGAAGAGCTCGGTGTCGGAAGCTCCTCTCAGGGAGACCTCGAAGGCTCCGGGACTTCTCTCCGCGAGGGCGTAGGGCGCTCCGTCGGCGCGCGGCGTCGGCGAAACGCGGAACACGCGATGCCCCGCCCGGGCGTAGCGCTGAAGGAGCGGCGGCAGCGGTTCCCGATCCTGGATCGGGAAGAACACGATCTCGTGCCGATTGTCCGATTCCACGGCCGTCGCCTTTCGGGGGGCCTGCGCCTCGTTGGGCCCCGCCCAGTCCGACGGCGGTCTGCCGGTGACGCCGGAGAGAAGCCCGGAGAGCTTGCGCCTCGCGGCCCAGTAGGGGTTGGCCAGCTTCCAGAGCAGCGACGTGTGGATTCCGTGCAGCTCCTGGCGCGTCTCGGCGAGCTGTCGCTCCAGAAGCGACTTCTCGTTCCGATGCGCCTTCTCGGCCGCGTTCAGGCGTCTCTCGGCCGCGGCGGCCTGGGCCTGTGCTGGGGCGATCCGAGTCTCCGCCTCGAACGCGCGCTTGCGAAGCGCGGCCTCGCCGGCGCGCAGGGTCTCGAGCTCCCTCCCGGATCCCTGCGCCAGGACGAGGTTGGCGCGGAGCGCATCGTCGAAGAGCTCGAGCATTCCGTGGGTTGGCGGGGGCGCCGCCGGGGGGTGCTCGAGGAGCGACGCCAGGTGACCGAGGTCGGCCTGCGCCAGCGCGCGAAGGCGGCCGGCGGCCTCGCGGATCCGCAGCAGCCGCTCCGCGCCTGCGTCCAGGGCCCGCATCATGCGATCCAAGAGGTTCGAAGAGTTCAGGTTCCGGAGGGGCAGGCCGAAGTCGGCGCAACCCAGGCGCTCGAGGAGCAGAGAGACTTTCGGATCGTAGGCGACGCCGACGGGGGGCGCGCCGCCCGACGCCGCGAAAACCAGGGCGTGCAGGCGCATGCCCACGACCACGTCGCAGCCCGAGAGCAGGCTCGCCGTCTCGGCCGCGGGCCGCACCTCGGTCAAGAGGAGCGCGCGTTCCGCGTTGCGAAGGGAGCTCCGGAGGCGCGCCGCGACCGCGACGTCGTCCTCGACGGAACGGCTGCCGTGCTGCAGGGGAACGAAGACGAGCGTGCCACCCGTCTGCTCGAGGAAAAGGTCCAAGCCGGCCGCCATCTCGCGCTCCCACGAGGCGGGGTCGGCGTCGAGCGACCATTCGCGCAGCGCCACTGCGGCCACGGGAGCGCGCGGCGCGATACCCGCCTCCCCCAGGATCCGGTCCGGGCGCTGGGGCTCGACGTCGAGGAGAAAAGCCGGATCGGCCGAGAGCCGGAGGCTCGCTTCCGGCACGCCCGCCTCGATCAGCAGCCGGCGCGAGGCCTCGTCGCGCACGGACAGCGAAGACGCCGCCTCGCTGACGGCCCGCGTGAGCCGCCGGGCCTCGGAAGAGGCGAGCGGTCCGAAGCCCAGTCCGTGAAGGGCGAAGGGTTTTCGGGCGAGCGCCGCGAGAATCGCGGGACCCGCGTAAAAGCTGATCCCCCAGTGCCGCGACGTCAGCAGCGTGCCGGGATCGACGCCCCAGTAGTCCTGGAAGAGGCCCCCTCCTCCCACGACGACCAGATCGCTCTGCTTGACGGCATCGGCGATCGCAGCCGGGTCGAGCCATCCGACCGCCTCGAGGCCGTGCCGCCGCCGCGAGTCCTCGGGATCGCCCGAGACCACGAGCAGACGGGCGGTGGGCTGGAGCCGGGCGATTCCCGACGCCAGCGCCGCGAGGATGGCCTCGTCCCCGGTGTTCCCGAAGCCGTAGTAGCCGACCAGAAGCGCCGTCCGCCTCATGCGGCGCAGACCGCAATCGGCGGCTCGCAGAGCGGGGCGATGCGCACGGCGTGAGTCTCTCGCATGTGCCTCTCGGCGGCAACACGCGGCGGCGAAGAAGGTTATCCTGACGGACGATGCCCGAGGCCCAGCGAAGAGCCGCGGCGAGCGCGTCGCCCCCCTCCCCGCGCGCGCGGATCGTGGCGGAGCGATTTGCGCGCTTCCGCACGCCGCAGACCGCGGCGTACTTCGACGCCCTCGCGGAGCACTTCTGCAGCCTCCAGGCCGACACCTTCAACTACCTTGACTTCGACGGCTACGTCCGGGTCTTCGCGGCGTGCGGCCTTGCGCTCGAGCTCCTGCCGGAGACCTTCGAAGGCGTGACGGAACCCGGGCTCGTCGCCTGGCGCGCGGTCCTTCGGGCCGGCCGCGAAGAGGGTCTCGAAAGCGTGCCCCCCGAGCAGCGATCCCTGGTTTCCGGAAGGCTCGGCGCCTACCTCGCCAGTGTCGAGAGCGTGCCACCGGGGTGGCGGCGGCTGCGCGACTACGGGGCGGGTTTCTGGCGCGCCCTCGCCCGACCGAGCGCATGAAGCCCCGCCACACGTTGCGGGCCGTCGCTCTCGCGGCGCTGCCGTTTGCCGCCCTCGCGCCGGCGGCCTGCAAGCGGGATCCCACCGCCGCCTGGCGCGGGATGAACATCCTCTGGATCTCCTTCGACTCGGTGCGCGCCGATCACTGCTCCTTCAACGGCTACGTGCGCGACACGACGCCGAACCTGGACGCCGTGGCGGCCCGCGGCGTGCGCTTCTCGCGCTGCATCGCGCAGGCGCCCTACACGCTTCCCTCCTACGCCTCGATGCTGGCGTCGCGGTACGTCTCGCAGCTCGCGGTCAAGACGCAGAAGGACCCGACGGACCCGAACAAGGTCGTGTCCCAGGCGCCGAGCCCGCTGCCGGAAGACGACTTGCTGGCGGAACCTCTGCGCGCCGGCGGCTACCGCACCGCCGCCTTCGCCCAGAGCTGGATCTCGAGCGAGCTGGGCTTCGACCAGGGCTGGGACCTCTTCCGGCACAAGCAGGAGTCGCTCAAGGAGAAGATGCCCCACGTCCTCGACTGGCTCGAGGCAAACCGCGATCGGAAGTTTTTTCTTTTCCTCTACTCGACGGACACGCACTACCCGTTCCTTCACTTCCACGACCGCAAGAACCTCTACGGAACGTATCCGAGCGACTTCCAGTTCACGCTCGAGACGATCCTGGGGGCCCGCGAGGGCAAGGTGCGGCCGTCGGAGGCCGACATCGCCAACGCCATGGCCATGTACGACGAGGGGATTCACGCCACCGACGCGGACCTCTCGCCCCTCCTCGACTATCTGAAGACCAGCGGCCTGTCGGAGAAAACGATCCTCGTCTTCAACGCGGACCACGGCGAGGAGTTCGACGAACACGGCGTCATCAGCCACGGCCAGACGTACTACGACGCCGTCGTGCGCACGCCCCTCGTCATCGCGGCTCCGGGGATGAGCTCCGCCGGCGGCAGCGTGCCCGACCTCGTCGAGAACGTGGACATCGCCCCGACGCTGCTGGACATGGTGGGTGTCGAGCGGCCGCGCTCCTGGAGCGGCCGGAGCCTGAAGTGGGCACTCTCCGGCCAGCCGCCTCCGGCGTCGCCTGCTCACGACCGCGCCTTCTCCGAAGGCGCCTGGTCGTTCTGGATTGGCAGCGTCATCGAAGGCGACAAGAAGTTCATCCTCGTCACGCCGCAGGAGCCGATGCTCTACGACCTCGCCCGGGATCCTGCCGAGAAGACCAACCTCGCCTCGACCGACCGCGACTCGGTGCGAACGCTCTACCACGCGCTGATGAAGCACCTCGGCGGGCCGCAGGGGTGGATCGCCTCTTCGAGCGCCGGCGCGGCTCCATCCTACGAGACCTGGATGAAGCAGGTCATGGGGCACTACGGCCTGGGCGAGGAAAGCGAGCTCGTCAAGGAGCTGCGGTCGCTGGGCTATTTGCGGTGAGGAGCTTTGTCATCCCGAGGAGCGCAGCGACGAGGGATCCCTTTCAAAGTTTAGGAGCAGCTTCAAAGGGATCCCTCGCTGCGCTCGGGATGACAGGACCCTACCCGGCCGACAGCGTCACGCGGAACACGGTGCCGCCGCCTTCGTTCTCGGCAACTACGATGGAGCCGCCGTGCGCCTGGACGACCTGCTCGGCGATCGCCAGGCCTAGCCCCGAGCCGTGGGGGTTTCGGACGCGGGCGTCCTCGAGCCGCACGAAGCGCTCGAAGATGCGAGCGCGGTCCTCGCGCGCCACACCCGGGCCGCGGTCGGCGACCTCGAGGAACACGCGGCCGGCCTCGGAGCCGACGCGGACCTCGACGAGAGTGTCGGGCGCCGTGTAGAGCACGGCGTTGGTGAGAAGGTTGGACGCCAGGCGCAGAAGCCC
>JBASRI010000153.1:0-1674 GCA_049273755.1 Thermoanaerobaculia bacterium | reverse complement strand
ATCCAGGCCTTGTCGAACCAGTGGTAGCCGTGGGTGCGCATCACCTCGGGGTCGCGGGAGTCCACCTCTCCGAAGAAGGCGCGAGGACCCGGACTGTAGCTGCCGATCCGCGCGCGCAGAGCGGGGTCCAGGTAGTCCTTGACGGTCAGGATCTCGTGGTCCTTGAGAAACGCCATGTACTCGGTGACCGCGTCGTTGAATTTCTTGGAGTACTCGTCGGCGTTCGAGGCGACGGGCTCCTGCGGCGGAAGCTTCGCGTTCTTGAGCTCCTCCATCGCGAGGAGGGCCTTCGAGCGCGCGAGCTCGCGCTCCATGAGCGCGACTTCTTCCTGCCACGTGTACGGGACGAGCTGGACGTTCTTGAGGTACCAGTTGTAGTTGTCGATGCCGACGCCTGAGGGCCCGGTCTTCGACGCCGCCTTCGAATCGAGCCACGCCGCGAAGTCGTCCGTCGCCTTCTTGGCCCGCTCGACGTCGGCATTGAGGTTCGCCGGGGCGCCGTCGAGCCGCGTCGCGAGCTTCGCCAGGTCGGCGCTCTGCTGCTTGATGGTCTTCGTGCCGTAGATCCAGAGATCTTTGCCGTTGCCGGTCAGGTTGGTCTTCGCCTGCGCGAGGAGGCCCGGGATTGCGCGGATCCCAGCGTCCACCTGCCCGGCGCTCTCCGGGGATAGCGGAAACTTGTAGCTCCAGAACTCGACCGCGCCGAGGGCGAACGGCCCCTCCCGCGCCGGCTGGTCGCTCTCCTCCGGGAACACCGTGACGTAGAAGGCCGGGTTGTTGGCCCACGGCTTCAGGACGCGGTGATCGAAGTCGAGGCCGGCGAGCTCCGCGTGGACGACGTAGTAGTCGACCTGCTGCGGGATGGGCCAGCCGCTCGGGTCGATCGCGGCCAGGCGCTTCTTGTAGGCCTCGAGCTCGCGCTGCTGCGCGGCCATCGCGGCGGCCCCGTAGTCCGGGACGCCGTCGACGAGCTTCGGCTTCTGGAACGCTCGCCAGTCTTTGAAGTAGGAGACCAGGTCGTCGTACCGGTTGCTCGGCGGAGCCGCGGACGCGGCGCCGCCCCCGACGAGCGAACCTGCGAGCAGACAGACGGTCATCAACACCGACGCATCGCGTGAAATCATCCCGGGATTCTATGTGAGGAGCGGTGCGCCTCCTTGTCATCCGAGCGGAGCGAGGATCCCTTTCGAGTACGGGTGCGGCTACTAAAGGGATCCCTCGTCGCTTCGCTCCTCGGGATGACAAAGACCCCTTTTCGAGTTGACAGTGGGGCCACCCGCCTATTAGCGCCAGTCCTCCACCTGGAGCCGAGGGACCTTGGAGAATTCCCGCAGGTTGTGGGTGACCACCGTCAACTTCAGCGAGATCGCAGTGGCCGCGATCAGAAGGTCTCGCTCGCCGATCGGCTCTCCCTTCTTCTCCAGAGACAGGCGCGTTTCGGCATAGGCACCCGCCGCTTCGGAGCCAAACGGCAAGATCTCGAAAGGACGGAGGAACGCATCGACACTCTGGCGCGTCGGCTTCGGCCGGCTGCTCTTGGCCGCCCCGAACCAGAGCTCGGCCAGGGTCACCGCGCTGATCCCGAAGTCGTCGGGGCTGTGGCTTTGCAGACGCTCGACCATGCGAGCCTCGCGCTTGATGGCGTACACGCAAGTGTTGGTGTCGAGCAGGTAC
>JBASRI010000140.1:0-2993 GCA_049273755.1 Thermoanaerobaculia bacterium | reverse complement strand
GCCTCTATCTGCGCCTCGGACGGTCGCGCCGCCGCATCCTCTTCGACAACCTCGCGATGGCGTTTCCCGACAAGAGTCCCGGCGAGATCGCGCGGATCGCACGCGCGTCCGCGGAGTCGATCGGCGCCGCGTTCGTCGAGTTTCTCGAGGTCTCCGGAATGTCGGAAGGCGAGATCCGCTCCCGCATCCGCGTGGTCGGAGAGGAGAATCTCCTCGGCGCCCGCGCGCGCGGGAGGGGCGTCTTTCTCCTCTCCGCCCACTTCGGGGGCTGGGAGCTCGGCGCCATCCGGGCGGGCATGCTGGGCGAGCCCATCTCGCCGGTCGTCCGGCCGCTCGACAACCCTCTGCTCGAGCAGGAGCTCACCCGCCGACGCACGCGCTTCGGCAATCGGCCGATCGCCAAGCGCGAGGCTGCGCGCGACATCCTGAAGGCTCTGCGCCACGGGGAGACCGTAGCGATCCTGGTGGACCAGAACGTGCTCGCCCGTGAGGCCGTGTTCGTGCCCTTCTTCGGCCGGCCCGCGGCCACCACCCCGGCGCTCGCGCTCTTTCAGCGAAAGACGCGGGCCCCCGTCGTGCCGGTGTTCACGTGGCCCGAAGGCGCGGGACGCTACCGCCTCGAGTTCGAGACGCCGATCGACGCGGAGGAAGTCGACGGCGCCGGCCGCGACGAGGCGATTCGCTCGCTCACCGCCCGGTACATGGAGGTCACGGAAGCCGCGATCCGGAAGGCGCCGGAGGCCTGGCTGTGGATGCACAACCGGTGGCGCACGCGGCCCCTCGACTCGCCATGACGACCCGCCTCGTGGTCGCGCCCAACTGGATCGGAGACTCGGTCCTGTCGCTGCCGTTCCTGCGGGCCGTCCGGACGGCCCATCCCGGGGACCGGCTGGCCGTGCTCGCGCGCCGCGGCCCGGCCGCGATCTATCGTTCCGAGGGAACCGCCGACGAAGTGCTGGAGCGCTCGAGTCGGCTTCGCGACGACGCGCGCGCGCTGCGATCGAGGCGGTTCGACGAGGCGTGGCTGCTTCCCAACTCCTTTCGCTCCGCGCTGATCGCGTACCTCGGGGGGGCCCGGCGCCGCATCGGCTATGCAACCGACCGCCGGACGTGGCTGCTGACGGATACGTTGCCGCCGCCGCCGGGCACCGAGCACCAGCTCCGGGACTACGACGCGCTCCTGCGGCTGCGGGGCATCGAGCCGGACCTGGGAGCGCCCCGACTGCCGATCGCGCCCGAGATCCTCGCGCGCGCCGACCGGGCGCTGGCCGCCGCAGGCTGGTCGGAACGGACGCGGCCCGTCCTTCTCTCGCCCGGCAGCGCCAAAGCGTCGATCAAGCGATGGCCGCCGGAGCGTTTCGCGGCTCTCGCCGACGCGCTCGCCGTCCGGGGCTTCCCCCCCGGCCTCGTCGTCGGGCCCGAAGAGACCGCTCTGGGCGCCAGCGTCTCCGCGGCGGCGCGCACGCCTCTGCCCGTTCTGGGCGAAGATCTGAATGCACTCGAGCTCGCGGCGCTGCTGTCGCGGGCGCGCCTGCTCGTTTCCAACGACTCCGGCCCCATGCATCTGGCGGCCGCCGTCGGAACTCCGGTGGTCGCGTTCTTCGGCCCGACGGATCCCGGGCGCACCGCCGGGGTGGGCTCGCCCGTGCGGGTGCTCGACCGCTACCTTTTCTGCTCCCCCTGCCACCTGGACGTCTGCCCGTACGGGCACGAGTGCATGCGGGAGATCGAGGTGAGCGACGCGGTGAGGGCGGTGGAGGAGATGACTGGCGCGGATAGCCGGTCATCCTGAGCCGCGCAGCGGCGAAGGATCCCGTACTTGTCGAGCCCCGGATCCCTCGCTGCGCTCGGGATGAAGCGACGCGTGCCGCTCACGCGGCCGCGTCACCGCAGCTCGGTGTTCCAGTACGCCACGTCCACGAAGTTCCGCCACGCCGGGTGGAACTTGTTGGACCCGAACTGACCCACCGGGTGCCACCGCGGCTTGCGGGGCGCGGCGACCAGCCGCACGTGGGCCTCCTGCGGCGTGCGGTTGCCCTTCTTGACGTTGCAGGCGAGGCACGCGCACACGACGTTCTCCCAGGTCGAGCTGCCGCCGCGAGACAGAGGAATCACGTGGTCGAGTGAGAGCTCCGAGGAGGAGAACCGGTGGCCGCAATACTGGCAGCGGTTGCCGTCGCGCAGATAGATGTTGTGCCGGGAGAACTTGACGTCCTGCCGCGGCAGGCGGTCGAAGTCCTTGAGCGCGACGACCCGCGGCACCCGAATCGCCATGGAGGGCGTCATCACGACCTCATCCTGCGGCTGCACGGGGATGTCGCACCAGTTCTCGAACTCGTAGGTCGTGTAGTCGGGCAGGACGGCCTTCACGTGCCCCTTGTAGAACAGGGAAAAGGCCTTCCGGACCGACGTCACCTGGACGGCCTGGAAGACGCGATTGAGCACCAGAACCTGGGAGTCGAGCATGGGCTTCTCGGGGCGCTCATTATAATCCGCAAAAGTGCCCTTCGCAGTCGAGCGCCAACGCCTCCTCTCGCTCATCCCGCGGCTCCAGGGGCGTCGCATTGTGGTCGCCGGGGACTTCGTTCTCGACCGCTACGTCTACGGTCACCCCAAGCGGGTCAGCCGCGAGGCGCCCGTCCTGATCCTGCGCTTCTGGAAGGAGGAGCGGCTGCCCGGGGGCGGCGGAAACACCGCCGCCAACGTCCGGTCGCTGGGCGGCGTGCCTCTCCCGGTCGGGGTCACGGGCGCGGACGCGGAGGGCCGGGCGTTGCGGGAGGCCTTCGCCGCGCGCGGCATCGACACGGCGGGCCTGCTGGAGGTCGAAACATACCGCACGCCGACGAAGACCCGCATCCTCGGCGGCTCGCCGCACGCGATCAAGCAGCAGATCGTCCGCTACGACGTCGAGGAGACGCTTCCGGCGAACGCGTCGCGCGAGGCCGCGCTGCGCGAGCGGGTCTCGGCGGCCGCCCGCGGCGCCGACGGCGCGA
>JBASRI010000133.1:0-1659 GCA_049273755.1 Thermoanaerobaculia bacterium | reverse complement strand
GCGCGCCTGCTGCCGGCAACCTGGGCCGGTACGGCGATCGGCTCGCCGGCGGCCGACGCAAGGGACGCACCGCGTTCGTCCTCGCCCAGGTGGCGCTGTCCCTGACGCTGCTCTCCGGGGCAGGGCTTCTGTCCAAGAGCTTCGCGCGGCTGATCGCCGTGGACCCGGGCTTTTCGCCCGAGAGCGTTCTCTCGGTGCGCCTCACGCTCTCGAAGAGCCGCTATCCGGACCCCGATTCCGTCCGCCGGTTTTTCGAAAGCGTCCGGTCGCGCTTGCAGAGACTGCCCGAGATCGCCTCCGCCGGGGCCACCTCGGTCCTGCCCCTGTCGGGCCAGAACGTGCGAATGGACTTCGCGATCGTCGGCCGCCCGGAGACAGATCCTTCGCGCTCTCCGGGTGCGCAGAACCGCTGGGTCGACGCGGGGTATTTCGCCACGCTCGGCATCCCGGTGCGCCGCGGCCGGACGTTCACGGATCGCGACGACGCCTCCGCGCCGGGTGTGGCCGTCATGGACGAGGCGCTGGCCCACTCCTTCTTCTCCGGCACCGATCCGGTCGGCGCGCGCCTGCGCCTCGAGGACGCCGAGGGCAACCCGCGCGAGGTCGAGATCGTGGGCGTCGTGGGTGCGGTCAAGCACTTTTCGCTCGAAGAGGAGGCGCCGGGGACCCTCTACGCGCCGATTGCGCAGATCCCGCAGAACATGCTGTCGTTCCTGTTGAACAGCGCGAACCTGGTCGCGCGCACGTCCGTGGATCCGCGCTCCGCCGCTCCGGCGGTCCGACGCGCGATCCGCGCGGTCGATCCCGACGTGCCCAGCGGAAGCGTGCGCACGATGGGCGACGTGCGCGGCGCGGCCCTGGCCGGGCGACGCTTCATCGCGCTGCTCTTCGGGTTCTTCGCACTGGCCGCGGCGGCTCTGGCCGGAATCGGGCTCTATGGCACGCTCGCGGAGATGGTGGCGCAGGAGCGCCGCGCGATCGGGATCCGCCTCGCTCTGGGCGCCTCGCCCTCGGACATTCTCCGGCACGTCGCGGGCCGCGGCGTCGGCCTGACGGTGGCGGGCATCGCCGCGGGACTGGCTCTCGCCCTGCCGCTTTCGCGGCTGCTGGCGGCGTCGCTCTTCGGCGTCTCTCCAAGCGACCCGCAGGCCTACGGATTCGCCGCGATCCTGCTGCTTCTCGTTTCTGCGGCCGCCGGCGCACTTCCGGCCCGCCGCGCCTCCCGCGTCGACCCCGCGGCCGCTCTGAGGCCCGAATAGGAGAACTCATGGGAGCTCTTCGCCAGGACCTGCGCTTCGCCCTTCGTACCTTCGCGAAGAGTCCGGGCTTCACGGGGGTCGCCGTCGCCACGCTCGCGCTGGGGATCGGCGCCAACACCGCGATCTTCAGCGTGATCCAGGGCGTCCTCCTGGCTCCCCTGCCCTATCCCGACGCCCGGCGCCTCGTGACGCTCGACTCGGGGCTATCGGTGCCGGAGCTCGAGGATCTGAAGGCGGCGACTCGCTCCTTCTCAGCGATGGGCGGCGCCTCGCCGATGTCGCTCGACCTTACGGGCCAAGGGGACCCGGTGAAGCTCAAGGCGGCGCTCGTGGCGTCGGACCTCTTCGAAGCCCTCGGCGCGCGCGCCGTCGTCGGGCGCCCGCTGACGCGCGACGACGA
>JBASRI010000118.1:0-2657 GCA_049273755.1 Thermoanaerobaculia bacterium | reverse complement strand
CGCACGCACCGCACCAGCGCCGCGGCCTCGACGAGCTCGTCGAGCGTGAGCGGAAAAAGCCGCCCCTTCGGAACGCGCTTCAACGCGTGGCCCGCCCGGCCGACTCGCTGGAGGAAGGTCGCGATCGAGCGCGTGGCGCCGACCTGGATCGCCAGGTCCACGTCGCCGATGTCGATCCCGAGCTCCAGCGAGGCCGTCGCGACCAGCGCCTGGAGGCGGCCGGCCTTCAGTCGCTCCTCCGCGTCGAGCCGGCGCTCTCGCGACAGGCTCCCGTGGTGGCTGGTGACCGCGTCCTCCCCGAGGAGCTTCGTGAGCTGCCCGGCGATGCGTTCGGCCATCTTCCGGGTGTTGACGAAGACGAGGGTCGTCCGGTGCTCGCGAACCAGCTCCGCGATCCTCCCGTAGATCTCCTCCCACTGCTCGTGCGAGCAGACCGTCGAGAGCGGAGAGGGCGGCACCTCGATCCCGAGGTCGAGCTCCCGGAACGTGCCGGTGTCCACCAACTTGCAATCGCGGCCGGTCCCGGCGAGGAACCGGCCCACGGCCTCGAGGGGCTTCTGCGTGGCGGAAAGACCGATCCGCTGCAAGGGCACACCGGCCAGGGCTTCCAGCCGTTCGAGCGACAGCGCGAGATGGCTCCCCCGCTTGTCCCGCACGAGCGCATGAATCTCGTCGACGATGACGGTTTGGACGGTCCGGATCATCCTCCGCCCGCCCTCGCTGGTCAGGAGGAGGTAGAGCGACTCGGGGGTCGTCACCAGGATGTGCGGCGGCCGGCGCGCCATCGCCGCGCGCTCGCGTTGGGGCGTATCGCCGGTCCGCACCAGGACGCGGATCTCCGGAAGCGATGAGTCCAGGGCGCGGATCTCGGCGAGCGGGCCTTCCAGGTTCTTGCGCACGTCGTTGGACAGCGCCCGGAGCGGCGAAACGTAGAGGACCTGGGTCGTATCCGGAAGATCCGGGCCCTGCCGGACCAGACCGTCGATCGCGGCCAGAAACGCCGCCAGGGTCTTGCCCGAGCCGGTCGGCGCGGCGATCAGGACGTTCTTGCCCTCGCCGATCGCGGGCCAGCCGTCGCGCTGGGGCGGCGTGGGCTCGCCGAAGCGAGCCTCGAACCAGCGGCGGACGACGGGATGGAAGGGAGCCAGGGTCACCGGGGCGATACTAACCCACCGTCGCCTTCGCTTATTCGGGGCCTGCGCCTGCGGCGAACCGGCTGGAGGCTCGGCATGCGAGCCTCGACCGCGAGCCTGTCCCCTCGCTGCGCTTGGCTCCCGCGTCAGTGCCGTTTGAAGTACTGCACCGCGCGCTCGTGCTTTTCCGCCGCGGCGCGCGTGGCGAAGGTGCCGAGGTTCCGGCGCTTCCCGGTTTTCGGGTTCTTCTTGATCGAATAGAGCCGATACTTTCCGGACTTCAGCTTTCGGATCACGACTTTCCCTGCCCATTCCGTTCCTCGTCCCTGCTCACGAAAACCTCCCTTGCCCGGGGATGCTACGTCCGTCCACTCCCGGTCGGGCGCCAGCGGAAGCGCTCGAGGGAAATCCGCCCGCGGCCGTCGAAGCGGACGCGCTCTCGCTCGAGGCGCGAGCGCTGAACCTGATCGTACGGACTCCCTCCCGAGCGCAGGCTGATCTCCCCCCGCGCGTTGACGACGCGATGCCAGGGAAGGCGGCTGCCGTCGGGAAGAGCCGCCAGCGCGTAGCCGACGAGGCGCGCCTGTCCGGACAGGCCCGCCAGCCGGGCCACTTGCCCATACGTCGCCACGCGGCCGCGCGGGACTCGGGACACGACCGCATAGATCCGCCGGAAGAAGCTGTCCGAGCTCACTCGTCGAGGATGCTGACGTAGAGCGTGTGAGTGCTATCGACGCGGCGGTCGTCGTAGCGCGGCAGAATGAATGCGGCCACGACCCTCCTATGTCGCCGGCGCATCGTCGCTCACGGTTTCAACCTTTCGACGGACGGAATCTTCGCGGGTTCCCGGAGGAGGTATTGGGGGTCGATCCGAGCGCCGTGCCAGCGCGTGCCGAAGTACAGGTGCGGCCCCGTGGACCGGCCCGTCTCGCCGACCGAGCCGATCCGCCCGCCCTTCCGGACCTCCTGCCCTCTCTGGACGGTCATGTCGGAAAGGTGGAAGTACATCGTGTAAAGGCCGTCCCCGTGGTCCACGATCACGGCCCTGCCGGGATAGAAGAGGTCTTCGGCGAGTACGACGGTCCCGTCCGCGGCGGCGAGGACCGGGGTGCCCGCGGGGAGCGCGTAGTCCACTCCCATGTGCGGTTGCCGCGCGGGCACGCCGTTGAAGACGCGTTTCCAGCCGAACGTCTTGCCTTCGGGCAGCGGATTGGCGGGCGGGCCCAGGGGCAGCGCGAACCTTGCCGGCCCCTCCTTGCGTCGCCAGACCTTTCCGACCAGCGCCTGGTCGCGGGCGTTGCGCTTGCGGTCCTCCGGCGACGGATGGGCCTGGGGAATGTCGCCGAGCTCGATCTCTTCCGTTCCGTAGGGAAAGGGACCTACCGCGATGCGCGCGACTTCGCGGGATCTCTCGCCGCGGCGGACGACCTCGACGACGCCCGGCTTCTGGAGGATGTCCACCGGGTAGTAGCAGGTTTGCTCCAGCGCCGGCCACGAGCGCCCGTGCATCCCGCAGCGCTTGGT
>JBASRI010000116.1:0-2387 GCA_049273755.1 Thermoanaerobaculia bacterium | reverse complement strand
GACGAAGGGCTCGAGGAGAACCTCGAGTCGTTCTTCCGGCTGGACTACCCCGCGGGTGCCTGCGAAGTGATTTTCTCCTTCGCGTCGGTCGACGACCCGGCTGCCGCGATCGCGCGGCGGGTGGCCGACCGGCATCCGGAGGTCCCGTCGACCTTCGTCTTCGATACGCGCGAGCCGGGCGGCAACGCCAAGGTCAACCGCCTGGAGGCGGCCCTTCGCCACGCGCGGTTCCGCCTGGTCCTCTTTTCGGACGGCAACGTGCGCGTGCGTCCCGACTTTCTGCGCCGCGCCGTTTCCTGGTTCGCGGACCCGAACGTCGGCCTGGTCTCGCACCTCTTCCGCGCGGCCGGCGCCGAGAGCCTGGGATCGCGGGTCGAAGCTCTCTACCTGAACGGCTGCCTGCAGCCGGGCACGGCCCTCATCGCCGGGGTTCTCGGCATGCCCTGCGTCGTCGGAAAGTCGATCCTGCTCTCGCGGCGCGCGTTCGAATCGATCGGAGGGGTCTCGGTCCTGCGCGACTATCTCGCCGAGGACTATCTTTTGGGCCGGCAGATCCAACGCGCGGGCTACCGCGTCCGGCTTTCGGCCGACTTCCTCGACACGACCGAGATTCGCAAGCCTGCGCGCGCGGCCTGGGCGCGGCACCGGCGGTGGGCGATGATGCGGCGGCGCCTGGGTGGCCCGCTCTACGCGGGGGAGCTCCTGTCGGTCGCGCTGCCCTGGTTTGCGGCCGCGATGCTGTCTCCCTCAGCGGTGGCGAGGGCGGCGGCAGCGGCGCTGCTGGCGGCGCGGTGGGGACTCGAGGCCTGGACGGCGCGGAGGACGGGGCGGCCGCTCGCGGTCGGGGACTTGGCACTGCTTCCGATCCGGGACCTCGCGGCCGCGGGCGTGTTCTGGGCGGGCCTGACGGGCCGATCGGTCGCCTGGCGCGGCCGCCCGCTCCGGATCGGGAAGAAGACGCGAATCCTGAAGGCGGCGTAGACCGGGCCGCCCTAGAGCGATGGAACGGCCTTCAGTCCCCGCCGCACCAGCTTGTCGAGCAGATTCTGCTGCGTGTCACTCGGCGTTTCCCCCGCGGCCGTCCGGCGGCGCACGTAGCTCCCGTCGCTCTCGAGGTCGCGCGCGCGGGTATCGTCGGTGCGGATCGGCTCGAAGACTTCCTGCCGGATCTTCTCCTTCGCCTTCTCGTCGAGGATCGGCGCCATCAACTCGACGCGGCGGTAGAAGTTGCGGGGCATCCAGTCGGCGCTGGCGATGAAGATCTCCTGCTCGTCCCCCACCCCGAAGGAAAACGCCCGGCTGTGCTCGAGGAAGCGGCCCACGACGCTGGAGACCCGGATGTTGTCGGAGACTCCGGGCACGCCCGGTCGCAGGCAGCAGATGCCGCGCACCGAGAGCTCGATGGGCACGCCCGCCTGCGACGCCCGGTACAGCGCGCGGATGACGCTCGAGTCGACGAGGGAGTTGAGCTTGGCGATGATCGACGCCGGCCGCCCCTGTCGCGCCTTCTCGGTCTCCCGCTCGATCAACGCGATGACTTTTTCGTGCAGCGTGGACGGAGCGACCGCCAGCCGGCGGTACTTGCGTTTCTTGGAAAAGCCGGTCAGAAAGTTGAAGAGCTCCGAGGCATCGTGGCCGAAGTCCGCCCGGGCCGTGAAGAGCCCCAGGTCCGTGTAGACGCGGGCCGTCTGCCGGTTGTAGTTTCCGGTTCCCACGTGGACGTAGCGGCGCATCGCCGTGCCCTCGCGCCGCACGACCAGGGCGATCTTGCCGTGCGTCTTCAGGTTCTCGACGCCGTACGCCACGTGGACGCCGGCCCGCTCCAGCGCCTGGGCCCAGTGGATGTTGTTCTCTTCGTCGAAGCGGGCCTTCAGCTCCACCAGGACCGCCACCTGCTTCCCGTTCTCGGCCGCGCGCGCCAGGGCCGCGACGATCGGAGAATCCGCGCCCACCCGATAGAGCGTCATCTTGATCGCGAGGACGTCTTTGTCCACCGCGGCCTCTTCGAGGAACCGGAGCACCGGATCGAACGAGTCGTAGGGGTGGTGGAGCAGGATGTCGCCCCGCCGGATCACCTCGAACAGGTTCGCCGGCGGGTCGAAGATGGCCCGCGAGGAGGGCAGAAATGCCGGGTCTTTCAAGGCCGGCAGGTCGAGCTTCATGACGGACATCAGGTCCGCGACGCCCAGGGGCCCGTTCACGGCGTAGACGTCGGGCTCCTCGAGCTCGAGCTGCGTGCGCAGCAGCTCTCGCACCTGTGTCGGGCAGCGCTCCTCGACCTCGAGGCGGATCGCGGCGCCGAAGCGCCGACGGCGCACGTTCTCCGTCATGCTGCGGAGCAAATCCCCCGCCTCGTCCTCCCGGATCTCGATGTCGGCGTCGCGCGT
>JBASRI010000115.1:0-3382 GCA_049273755.1 Thermoanaerobaculia bacterium | reverse complement strand
GGCGCGGCCCAGGCGCCGCGCGCGGCGCTGACGGCTCGCTGGCAGGAGCGCGAGGATCGCATCAAGGCCCTCGAGCGTGAGGTCGCCTCGCTGAAGCTGAAGCTGGCCTCGGGCGACACCGGGACCGCGGGGGACCGCATCGAGGTCGGCGGGGTGCCGATCGTGACCCGAGTCGTCGAGGGACTGTCGATCCCGGAGCTGCGCAACCTCTCCGACACATTGCGGGCGAAGCTGAAGAGCGGGGTCGTGGTCGTGGGGACGACGGGGGAGGGGAAGACCTCGGTCATCGTCGCGGTCACTCCCGACCTGACCCGCCGGCTGCCCGCGTCGCAGATCGCCGCTCGCGTGGGCAAGGCCCTGGGCGGAAGCGGCGGCGGCAAGGCCGACCTGGCTCAGGCCGGCGGCAAGAACGCCGCGGACCTTCCGGCGGGCCTGAAGGCCGCGGCCGAGGCCGTGCGGGACCTGCTCGCGGAGCCGGTTCCGGTTGTGTGAACCGGCCGCGCCTGTGCGCCCGGTCACAGCGCGCGCCACGGTCGCCAAGCCTCTGACCGTCCGAGGGTTGCCTCGTCCGGCCCCTCGGCTATAATTCCGTTTCACAATCCATGAAGCTCCGATCGCTCGCGATCGCGGGGATCCTCGTGGCCGTGTGCCAGACGGCGACGGCGGAGGTCCGCGTGGCCGTCCGTGAGGGCAGGCACGTCATCTACAACGACGGTCCCGCCAAGATCCACGCCAGCGAGGGCTGGCTCGCCGCCCGCGTGCTCCGCGCATCGGCTTACGACGCGCTGATCGACTCGGCCGCGCTCGCAAACGACGTCGACCCGAAGCTGGTCAAGTCCGTGATGCTCGTCGAGTCCGGCTTCAACCCCGCGGCCATCTCGAAAAAGGGCGCGCGGGGTCTCATGCAGCTGATGCCCGCCGTTGCGGCGGAGCACGGCCTCTCCGACGTCCACGACCCGAAGCAGAACATCGCGGCGGGCACGGCCTTGCTCGCCCGGCTCTTGCTCAACTATCGAGGCGACCTCGTCAAGTCCCTGGCAGCGTACAATGCAGGAGAGGCAGCGGTCGACCGCTACGACGGCGTGCCGCCGTACGGCGAAACGCAGCTCTACGTGCGAAAGACTCTCGCGGCGTACTACGGGAAGTCGACGCTGGGAGGCGGCTTCGGAATGCCCTCGGCCCAGACGTACCGCGGAATTCCCGCGGCGGAAGGCAAGCCGGTGCGGTGGCTGCGCGATGCGCGCACGAACCGCGTGATTCTGACGACGAAGAGCCGCCCCCAGGCGCGCCGGCTCGGGTAGGCCCGGGGCTTTGCCGTGTCGAGCGTTCACGGGGACCAACCACCCGTCGACCAGGGACTGTTCTTTCTCCACTTGAACCGAGCGCGCAAGGGCGTGCGCGACGGGCGGCTCGACGACGCCTGGCAGGAGCTCGAGCAGGCGCGCACGCTCCGGCCCCGCGACGAGGACGTGCTCAATCTCGTCTCCCTGCTGGAGTTCAAGCGCGGCCACTACAACGAGGCAGCCAACGCGGCGCGGACGCTGCTCGCCGAGAACCCCTCCTCCGAGGTCCTGCGCGCCAACCTGGGGCTGATCCTCTTCAAGGCCGGGTTTCTCACGGAGGCCGAGCTCGAGCTGCGCAGGGCGCTGGAGCTGCGGCCGGGACACCTGCGCAGCCACCTCTACCTCGGCCTCCTCTACCAGATGCGCGGCAAGCTGGGGCTGGCGCTCGAGCACCTGCGGATCGCCGGAGCCAGGCGCCGCATGGTGGAGGTCGAGGAAGCCCTTCGCCGGCCGGGGCGAGAGCAGGGCAAGCCCTCGCTCTCCGACACGGCGCCCACGCTCAAAGCTCCGGTGCCCGCGCCCCCCGCGGCCTCCGCGCGGGCCACCGTGGAATCCCACGAGTTCGCGCCGGCGTTTCCCGACGCCCCGGACCGCACGTCGCCGATCCCCGTGGCGGCCCCGGAGGCGCGGCCTCTTTTCAAGATCCGCCCCGAGGGAGGATTGGAAGTCGCCTGCCGCGGCACCGTGTTCGTGCGCAAGGGCTGCGTAGCCTGGTACAGCGGCAAGATGCGCTTCGGGCCGGAGCCCGCCTTTCGCGGCACGTCGCTCGAACGGATTCTTCGCGCGACGGGCCCCGGAACGTTACTGGTCAACGATCCGGGCCGGAGGGCGTATCGAAGGGACTTGACCAGCCAGGCGCTCTACGTCGAGGGCAGCCGCCTGCTGGCGCTCGACCACGGGCTGACCTTTCGCCTGGACGCGATCCACGACTTCCGTCGCAATCGGCGCGTGGACATCCTCCGAGTGCAGGGGAAGGGCAGCGTGGTGTTCTCCGTCGGCGGTCCGGTGCTCGCCCACGAGGTTTCCCCCGAGTTCCCGCTCTCGATCTCGTCGCGCGACCTGGTGGCCTGGTCCGGCGAGCTCGTGGCGTCCGTCCTGGACGACGAGTTCCTCGAAGAGGTCATGCAGCCCGACGTCGCAAGCCCGCCCAAGATCCGCTTCGAAGGAGAGGGCACGGTTCTGACCGAGCCGCCCCGCCCCCGCCGCCGCGCCGCGGATCAGGACCGGCCGGTGGACTCGAGAAGGGGCTAGACGGCGCCGGCTACCGGCGGTGGTCGAACTCCTTCAGCCTTCGCTCCGCTTCTCCCAGAATCTCTCGCATCTTCTCGCCGTCCGCGTGCTCGCAGTAAAGCCGCACCATGGGCTCGGTGCCGGAGAGGCGGTGGAGCAGCCACCCGCGCTCGCCGAAGACGTACTTGACGCCGTCGCGGTCGTAGACGCCGGTGACCTCTTCGCCGGCGACGCGGCGGGGAGGGGCGCCGCGAACCTCGTCGAGGTATCGGCGCACGAGGTCGACCGGCAGCAGGACATCCCGCCGCCCGTACTCGAAGCGCCCGAACTCGGAGGCGAGCTCGGACAGGGCCTGCTCGAGCGTTCTGCCGGTGACGGCGAGACTCTCCACGAGCAGCAGCGCGGAGAAGACGCCGTCCCGCTCCGGGAGGTGAAACGCGAAGGCGTAGCCCCCGCTCTCCTCGCCGCCGGCGGCGGCCTCGCCGCGGTTCATCAGCTCCGCCACGTACTTGAACCCGATTCCGGTCTCGATGAGGGGGGCGCCGAGCGCCCGCGCGATCCGGTCGACTTGGAACGAGGTCGAGAAGGTCTTCGCGATCCCGCCGCGCACTCCCCGGTTGCGAAACACGTGGAGGAGCAGGAGCGCGAGGATCTGGTGAGGGGAGACGAAGCGCCCTGCGGCGTCCAGCACTCCGAGGCGGTCGGCATCCCCGTCCTGCGCCACGCACAGGTCGAAGCCCTCGCGCCGGACGCGTTCGGCCGAGGCTCCCAGGTTGGCGGCGATCGGCTCCGGGTGCACGCCTCCGAAG
>JBASRI010000110.1:0-11938 GCA_049273755.1 Thermoanaerobaculia bacterium | reverse complement strand
GCCGACAGCACGGCCCCGTGGGTGTCGAGGGAGGAGCCGGCCGCGTCCGCCATGGACGAAATCGGCTAGCCGGGCGCCTTGGCCGTCGCGGTCGAGGTCTCCAGACGCCGCTCGTACTGCGACCGGTAGAACTCGCGGTACGCCGCGTCGCGCTCCTTGATGGGACGCCACCAGGCCTCGTGGTCGCGGTACCAGCGCACCGTCTCCGCGAGTCCCTCGGCGAAAGGCGTGGTCGTGTCGAAACCGAGCTTGTGCAGCTTCGACGCGTCCAGCGAATAGCGGCGGTCGTGCCCGGGGCGGTCGTCCACGTAACGGATCAGGCTTTCCGGCTTTCCGAGCTCGGAGAGGACACGCCGCGTGATCTC
Source organism: Thermoanaerobaculia bacterium (assembly GCA_049273755.1). GTDB lineage: Bacteria > Acidobacteriota > Thermoanaerobaculia > UBA5066 > Gp7-AA6 > DAHUXD01. The sequence continues at coordinate 11,573 of JBASRI010000110.1, read as the reverse complement.
GACGTTCTCGGCCTCGTTGCCGCCCGCGACGTTGTAGGTCTCGCCGGGCTCCCCGGCGTCGAGCAGGAAATCGATCGCGGCGGCATGGTCTCGGACGAAGAGCCAGTCGCGGACGTTCTTGCCGTCGCCGTAGAGCGGCAGGGGCTGGTCGTCGATGGCGTTGGTCGCGAACAGCGGGATCAGTTTCTCGGGATACTGGTACGGACCGTAGTTGTTCGAAGCCCTCGTGATGACGACCGGCATCCCGTAGGACGCCCAGTAGGAGTAGGCCAGCCGGTCCCCTCCGGCCTTGGACGCGGCATAGGGGTTGCGCGGATTGAGCGCCGACGCCTCGGTGAAGGAGCCGTCGGCGATCGAGCCGTAGACCTCGTCGGTCGAGATCTGAATGAACTTGTCGACACCGCGCCGCCGCGCCTCCTCGAGCAGCACGAAGACGCCGCGCACGTCGGTCTCGATGAACGAGGCGTCGCCAAGGAGCGAGCGGTCCACGTGCGTCTCGGCGGCGAAGTTGACGACCGCGTCGCAGCCCTCCATCACCACGCCGACGACGTCCGGGTCCACGATGTCGCCCCGCACGAAGCGGTAGTTGGGGCGATTCGCCACGTCGGCGAGGTTGGCGGGGTTGGCGGCGTAGGTCAGCTTGTCGAGGTTGACGACCGAGACTCTGTCTCCGCGGCCCTCCAGGACGTGGCGGATGAAGTTGGAGCCGATGAAGCCGCAGCCCCCCGTCACCAGGATCTTCATACGATCCCGATCTCCGAGTTGTCGCCGACCAGGAAGCGGTGGACGCGCGGCCGCTCGGCACCCGGATGGATGCGGACGTTCTTGCCGATGAGCGAGTCCGCGATCCGGACCGGGATCCTCTCCAGGCGCGATCCCTCGAGCACGATCGAGTTCTCGATCTCGCAGCGGTCGATGAAGCACCCGGCGCCGACGGCCGTGTAGGGGCCCACGAAGGCGTCTCGGATCTGCGCCCCCTCACCGATGATCGCCGGGCCTCGGACCGTCGAACGCTCGATCCTGGCGCCCTTCTCGATGACGACCTTGCCCTCGACCCGGCACTGCCCATCGACGGCCTCCAGGCCGCGCGCCGTGAACGTGTCGAGGATGATGCGGTTGGCCTCCAGCATGTCCTCGACCTTCCCGGTGTCCTTCCACCAGCCCGAGACCAGGTGCGGGTGCACGCTCTTGCCGTGGTCCACGAGCCACTGGATGGCGTCGGTGATCTCGAGCTCGTTGCGCGCGCTCGGCCGGATCGCTTTGACGGCGTCGAAGACGCAGTCGTCGAACATGTAGACGCCCACCAGGGCCAGATCCGAGCGGGGCTCCTTCGGCTTCTCGGTCAGCCGGACCACGCGGCCGTTCTCGAGCTCCGCCACGCCGAACTGCGAGGGGTTCGGGACCTTCGCCAGCAGAATCTGGGAGTTGCAGCCGAGTCTCCGGTAGTCGTCCACCAGCGCGGTGATCCCGTCGGCGATCAAGTTGTCGCCCAGGTACATGACAAAGGGCGCCCCGCGCAGGAAAGACTCCGAGATCAGGACGGCGTGGGCGAGACCCCGCGGCGCATCCTGCTCGATGTACGTGATGCGCGCCCCGAATCGCGAGCCGTCTCCGAGGGCCGCCTCGATCTCCGCGCGCGTGTCGCCCACCACAACGCCGATCTCCTTGATCCCCGCGGCGACGATCGCCTCGACCCCGTAGAACAGGACGGGCTTGTTGGCGACCGGGACGAGCTGCTTGGCGTTCGTGTACGTGAGCGGGCGCAGGCGCGTTCCCTTGCCGCCCGACAGGATGAGGCCCTTCATCGAGACGAGATCATAACCTCGGGCGCAACGGATCTAGGAGAGCCCGAGCGCGCGCACGACGAGCGCCGCCGCCTGGGCGCGGGAGACCGGATCGACGGGACAGAAATTTCCGCCGCCGCAGCCCGCCGTGACGCCTTCGGCGGCGAGCTGCTCGATCCAGCCGGCGGCGAACGCTCCGGCGGGCACGTCGGCAAAGACGGCGCCGGTCGCCGGCGGCGGCATGTAGTCGTTGCCGTGCTCGGTCTTGAGCACGAGAACCGCGAATTGCGCTCGGGTGACGGGAGCGCCCGGACAGTAGGCGCCGCCGCCGCAGCCGGCGGTGATGCCCTGCCGAGAGAGCTCCTCGATGTAGGCGGCGGCGGGCAGACTGGCCGGAACATCGGTGAAGACCGTCCCCGTCGCGGCCGGAGGGAGATACGCCGCGTTGTTCTTGCCTCGCAGCAGGAACACGGCCGCGCCGGCGCGCGAGAGCGCGGCGCGGGGACAGAAGTTTCCTCCCCCGCAGCCGGCGGAGACGCCGTTCATCGCCGCCGCGTCGATCGCCGTCCAGAACGGGTCCGCGTCGGGCACGTCCGCGAACGAGCGCTCGAACTGGAAGACGCCGGACAGCGTCGAGGCGTACAGCAGACGGCCGTCGGCGCTGGACGCGAAGTCCAGCGTGCCGAACGACGGCAGAAAGCCCGGGAGCGGCTTCCAGGTTCCGGCGCCGTCCGTCGTCCGAAAGACGTTGGCGGGGGCAACATCCGTCGCCGCGGCGGCACCCCCGGGACTCGTCGCCAGATACAGGGTCGCGGCATTGGTCGGATCGAGAGCAAGACGATACGGCAACACGGAGCCGATGGGGAGGCCCGAGACGGCGGGTGCGAATGTCAGGCCTCGATCTGCGCTGCGGAAGAGGCCGGCGAACCCGGCGGCCACATAGACGGACGAAGGATCCGAGTGCGGGATGGCGATGTCCGAAACTCGGAGATAACTGGCAGGCAGCCCCGATGGCGGCGCCCAGGTTGCTCCGCCGTCGTGGGAGCGCAGCAGCCCGTCCTGGCTCGCGCCGGCGGAAAACCCCGCGTAGAGGATGCCCGGATCGGCCGAGTCGAAGGCCGCGGCGCGCACGTCTCCCGAGAGGAGCGGCCCCCAGAGGCCACCTCCGTCTGAAGTTCCGAAGAGACCGTCGAACGTCGGGGCGAGCACGTTCTCCCCCGCGCTCGGCGCGACCGCGAGACGGTAGATTTGGGAAACGGAGAGCCCCGCGGTCGCCGGAATCCAGGTCGCGCCGCCGTCGACGGACTTGAAGACTCCGTCTCCGCCGCCTGCCGGCGTCCCGAACGCGGCATACAACGTGTTCTCGTCGCCGGGATGCGCGACGATCGAGCTCAGCGCGTAGGACGCCGAGCCTTGCAGTACCCAATCGGCTCCACGGGAATCCGTGCGGAAGACCCTGCCCGCGGACAGCGCGACGGCGGAGCCCGGGAGCGCCGGGTTCGGCGCAACGCCGAAGCTGTAGCAGCCGGACAAGCCCTTCTCGGCGCGCTGCCAGGTCGCGCCCCCGTCGGCGCTGCGAAAGAGACCTCCCCGCAGCACCGACTGACTCGCTCCGACGTAGACCAACGAGGGGTTCTGCGGATCGAACGCGGCAGCCGTCGCCAGATTCACCGGCTCTCCGAGGTCGACCCGTGTCCAGCTCTGACCCGCGTTCGTCGTGACGAAGACGCCCCCCGCGGGCACCGCCGAACCGCTCGAGGTCGCAAGCAGCTTCTGGGGATTCGTGGGATCGAGCGCGAGATCGCGAATCGACTGGTCTTCCATCCCGGCATTGGCGGGATTCCACGTTTGGCCACCGTCCGTGCTCTTGTACACACCTGCGGCGGTCGTCCCCGCGTAGAGAACGGCCGGCGCAAACGGGTCGATCCGCAACCGGGTCAGCGAAGGAAGCGAACCGCCGGGGTTCCAGGTTACGCCGCCATCTACGCTCTTCAGAAGGCCGGACGATACCGCGGCGAAAAGGACCGACGGGTCCGAAGGATCGATCGCGAGCTCTCCGGCGTAGTTCGACGGAAACGCGCTCGAGACGGGCGTCCAGGTCGCCGCTCCGTCGTCGCTGCGATAGACCTGGCCGGGACTGCCCGGGACGACGGCATACAACGTCGCCGGAGACGACGGCGCCAGCGCATATGTCGCCCCGGACGGGATGCCCGAGCCGGTGATCGACCACGACATGCCGCCGTTGAGCGTCTTCAAGAGCACGGATCGGCCTGCGCTGTAGCCTCTTGTGTACAGGATGTCGCCGTTCGACGGGTCCTGGATCAATTGCCCGGCGAAAGACAATGCTTCGTTCTGCCGCCACGACTGGCTCCCGTCGGTCGTGTCGAAGAGCATCGATCCATAGAAGCCGGCCGTCACGTGAATCGAGTTCGAATCCTGGGGATTGACCACGATCTGAAAAACAAAGCCCGGCTCCGGTCCCGCCGTCGTCCATGTGTAGTGACCGCCAAGCAGTGGACAAGCGAGCAGAAGCGACACCGCCGCGCCAAAGATTGCGCGAGACAACCGCGAGAACATAACGGTCCGAGAATTGTACTGTACGCGCCGACCCGTCGGTGGCGGAACAAACCCCTATGAATCAAACAGATAGAGTGGCTGACCCAACCGAACCCTGTTCCGATAGAGTTCCGAACAGGCAGATCGAAAGACCGTTTTCGGAACACCATGGAAGCGCACGTCCAAGAAGATCCGCTCCGAGTTGCCGAAGCCCTGTTCCTCGACGACGGGTGGCGCCGAAAGCTGATCGGCTTTGCCTGGACCCGTTTCGGGATCGGCGCGGAGGACGCGGAGGACCTGCTTCAGGAGACTGCTTTCGAGCTGCTCCGCCAGCGCGGCTACGTGCGCCGGCCCGAAGGATTCGTCTTCGTGGTCTACCGTGCGCGCTGCGCGCGGTTCCTGAGCGCATCGCGATCCCGGCGCGAGGTCCTTTCGGAGACGGACCCGGCGCTCGAGAGCTTCCCCTCGCCGGTGCCCGACACGAGCCCCGATCCGGACCGCCAGATCGCCGTACGCGAGGCGCTCCACTGGATCTCCTCGTCCTGCCGTCGAATTCTCGCGGCCTACTACGTGGAGGGGCAGAGCCTCCGCGAGACGGCGGAGAAGATGTCGCTGGCATACTCGAGCGTGGCGAAGACTCTGAGCCGCTGCCTCCAGAAGCTGCGGCGGTGCCTCTCATGAGGCGACACCTCGACGACGTCACGCTCCTGCGGCTGGTCGCGAGCGACCTGCCGCGGCGCGAAGCCACCGCCGCCACGGCGCACGTCGAGGACTGCCCGTCCTGCGGGGCGACGCTCTCGGAGCTGCGCGAGCTCGACAGGCATCTGCGAGGTGCCGCGGCGGCCGGGACCTTCGGCGTTGACGAGATGGCCGGCGAGTTCGCGCCCGGTGACCCATTTCGCCGGCGGCCTCGGCTGTCGGTACCCGTCGCCTCCGGCCATGACCGTTCCCGGTCGCTCGAGTCCGTGTCCTCGGCGGCCGCGGCGATCCCCGGGCAGCAAGCGCTGTTGGACGGTCTCAAGGACCCCGGGCTCCTCACGGAGAGGCTCGAGCGACTCGCCCTCGATAGCGAGGCGGATCGCTTCGCCCTCCTCTATGCGCTTCAGGAGGCGGGCCGACGGATTGCGGAGGGGCCGCTCGACGCCGAGCGTTTCGCGGCTGGTACGCTTTCCCGACTGCGCCGGGAAGGCAGGGAACGCCAGGCGGGCTCAGCGGCGGATCGAAGCGTTCCGTGGCATGCGCTCTGGGCGCAGGCGCAGTCTCTGGCCGCCCAGGCGAAGCTCTGGACCCGAGACTACGCTCGAGGGCGCTCTCACGCGATCCTGGCGTATCGGGCGTTCGCTCGGGCGGGAGATGAGACGGGACTCGCCCACGTCGAGCTCCACGAGTCGCAACGGCGCTCTTTCGCCGGGGAGGCAGATTCCGCCCTCGCGCTCGCGAGCCGCGCGCACGCCACGTTCGCCGCTCGGGGCATGGAAGACATGGCGGCGAGAGCCCGAGTCGGAGAAGGTCTCGCGTTCGCCATGCTCGATCGCCACGAAGAGTCCCTGAAAGCCTGCCGAGAGGCCCTTCCCGTTTTCGCCCGGCTCGAACTCTGGAGCAATTACGTGGGGGCGCTCAACAGCATGGGCACCTCGCTGATGACGTTGGGACGCCTCGACGAAGCGCGGCGCGAGTATGCGCGGGCGCTGCGCGAGTTCTCGGCCGAGCAGCATCGTTCCTGGCTGGCCTTCCTGAAGCACGGCCTGGCCGGGGTCCTGCTCTCCGCCGGGCGGTATCGTGAGGCGGCCCAGTCCGCGGCCCAGGCCGTCCTCTACTTTGAACGGTCGGGGTTGAAGGCCAGCGCGCTCATCTGTGCCCTCCTCGAGATCGAAGGCTGGGCACGCCACGGCAGCCTCGGGCGCGCGCGGCAGAGACTGGAAAGGCTGGGTCGAGAGATCGCCTCGATCCCGACGCTCGACCCCGGCGTGCTCCGCGAGATCCGAGATGCCCTGTTCGGGACCGACCCGGAATTCAAGAGCCTGGCCGCCCTCCGCGGCCAGATCCAACAAGCGCTGCTGAACCCCGCGTCCACGGCTCGACGCTAGACCCCCGCCAGGAAGACTTCCAGTTTTTTCCCAGAGGTTGTCCCAATGCGGGCTCTTGCCCGCCACTTCATCTGTGAAGTGAAGGCGGAAGGGAGCGCTCCTCGTACCGCCTCGGCGCCGGTGCCCGATACGGGCAGGCAAGGAGGTACGTGTGATCGGTCCCATCCCTCAGTGACGCACCGTTTCCGCACGGGCGGGGCTGCAAGGCCCCGCCTGCGGAGAAGGCTCCCATGGAAGCCATGACCACGCGCTGGTACGTCTTCGGGCAACGCTTCGGGCAGAGCCGCTTCGAGATCACCATCGAAGAGGCCACCGAGCGCGACGAGGACCCCTCTCCCTGGGAGCAGTCGGTCCAGGAGCTGGAGGCGATCGAAGACCTTCTGAAAGCCCTCCGGCCGCAACGCCTGGCCCGGCTGCTGGCCGGGGACGACGAAGAGATCCTGCGCGCCCGGCCGTCGATGGAGACCGTCGAGATGCGCATTGCGGGTGGCCTGCGGGCCCTGAGCAGCCCGGAGGGGTGGGCGGGCTTCGTGGTGATCGGCCCGACGCGAGACCAGATGGCGGCGATCGTGTCCCGGTGGCTTTCGGAGTGGCGAAACCGCCGTCCTGGCGGCGACGCCTAGGGGCGGGCTTGCCCCCGCCTACCGCCCCAACAGCGCGTCGAGCGAGCCGTTGATGTCGAGCAGCGTCCCGATGTCCTTCAGGTTGACGACGATCCGATAGTCGCGCCGCGGCGCCGGCGGCAGGCGCAGCTCGCGGATCTCGAGAAAGACCGTATAGCAGGACCCCTTGTACGTCAGCAGCGACCGATCCTCCTGCACGAGCTTCTGCGTCGCGTCGAAGGCGATCTGCGTGTCGAGGCGAAAATTCTTGCCCAGATCCAGGCCGGCGCCGACGCGGAACTGATCCGAGTTGATGACGGGGAAGTCCCCGATCGGAACGGGCCGGCTTCCGAACCAGCTCAGGTTGACGTAGTTGGTCTTCCAGTTGGCGCCCGCCGTGACCGAGGCGGACGTCACCTGCGAATCGAAGGTGTCGTAGGACAAGCGGCCGTCGAGGTGGAAGAAGCCGCCCTGGGACAAGCGCAGAATCCCTTCGATGGGGCCCGTCCGGCGCCGCGTGTCGGTCCCGGGAGGGATCGGGAAGAGCGTCTGCGGGAGCTCGAAAGCGTAGGTCTGGGCGATCTCGAGCGAGGCGATCTCCTCCGCCGACCCGCCGCGGGTTCCGGCCGGCTTCGCGAGGAGGCGGTTGACCAGGGAGTAACGGACCTGGTTGAGGCCCAGCGCCTGGTCGATCTCGTCGAAGGCCGGGATCCGCGTAGGGTCGGACACGTTCGACACCCAGTCGTACTCGACCCGCGGCTCGATGACGTGCTTGAGCTTGTCCCAGGGTCCCAGCGAAACGTCGTAAATCCGCGAGAAGGAGGGCCCGACCAGTGAAAGGCCGCCCTCCCCCAGGGCCCGCGTGACCGAGTCGCCGGTGAACTCGGTCTGCGCGTCGTTGGTGGATGTGGTGTAGCCGGTGAACCGTCCCCCCGCCCGGGCGGTCAACGAGAGCCACGGGATCGTCTTGAACGGGAACGAGAAGACCGGATGCAGGTCGAAGCGGCCGTAGGTTCCCCGGGGAAGATCGCGGCCGCGGTCGATGTAGAGGGCCGAGAGCGAGGACTCGAGGGCGAGGTAGATGGGGCTGCCGGCCACGGGAGCCGTGCGGTGGAGAAACTCGATCGTCGGGAAACGCTCCTGGATGACGGTCGAGGAGTAGAAGGTCTCGCTGCGCTCGAAGCGGAGGTTCAAGGAGTCCATCCCGACGTTCTTCGTGAGGAACCCGCGCGAGATGATCTGCCGCGCCGAGTTCAGGGCGAAGCTGCGCTCGAAATCCTGGAGGAACTGCTGGTCCGAGTAGTCGCGGACGGACAGAACGCCGCGGAACCCGTAGGGCAGGTCGTCCGAGACGTGGTCGAGCCTGACCTTCCAGCGTGTTTCGGCCTGGTTCACGTACGCGCCGAGAGAGCCGTCGGGAAGCGTGCACGGGCCGTTGCCTCCGCCGGGCGCCTGGGCGAGCGGCACGCATACGGTGGCGTTCTTGTCGCGCACGATGTAACCCTGGAAGAGACCCACCGACTCGGGCGTGGGCCGCCAGCGCGCCTCCTGGCCCACTCCGAACGTGCCGTCGGTGAAGGCGTCGACCTGCGTCGTGAAGTCCGTGGGCCGCCCGGTGACCCAGTAGTACGAGAGCCCCAGGTAGCCGCCCCGGCGGTTGCTGTAGCCGATCCCCGGCACGAGCATGCCCGAGGCGCGGTCCTCCTTGGTCGGCCAGATCAGGTACGGCGTGTAGAGCAGCGGCACGGGCCCGGCGCGGAACGCCACGTTCTTCATGCGCGCGTAGTCGTCCAGGGTCACGGTGGCCTCGGAAAGCGAAAAGGACCACTCGGGCCTCGGCATCTCGCAGGCCGTGAAGATGCCATGGTCGATCTTGTAGGTCGCCTCGCCAATCTTCTCGATCTTCTGCGCCACGATGTGGAAGGTCGGCGGCAGGTCGGCGGTGGCGTCTTCGAGGACGCCCGTCTTCGTGTCGAAGTGGAAGGTGCCGCGCGTGCCCGTCAGGCGCGTGGGACCCTGGTCGATGACGACGTGCCCCGTGAGCACGGCGATCTTCGACGGGAAGTCGTAGTGCGCCTGGTCGCACGTGATCTTGACGTCCTGGTATTCGATGAGGACCTCTTCGCTCCCCTCCCAGAACTTGTCTTTCTCGAACCGCACGGGCTTCTTGGTGAAGAGGCGCACTTCTCCGCCCTTCGTCGGCGTCTTGACCTTGATCTGGAAGTTGGCCCGCTGCTTGAAGCGCGACTCGAAAGGGTCGCCCTGCGCGAAAGGGTCCTGGGCGAGCGCCGCCGCGGATGCGAGGAGAGAGAGGCCCGACAGGCAGATCGCCCCGAAAGCCTTCACGCGTCCATGGAGCGAAGCGGGGAGGCGATCCGGAACGCCGCCTCCGTCTTCGCCCGGACCTCGTCCACGGTGACGCCCTCGGCGACCTCTACGAGCTCGAGCCCTGCCCCGGCCTGCAGGACGTCGAAGACGCAGAGGTCCGTGATGATCCGATGCACGCAGCGCACGCCCGTCAGGGGCAGCGTACAGCGGCGCAGGATCTTCTTCTCACCGGACTTCGCGTTGTGCTCCATCGTCACGACGAGCCGCCTCGCCCCGGCCACGAGATCCATGGCGCCGCCCATTCCCTTCACCATCTTGCCCGGGATCATGTAGTTGGCGATCGAGCCCTCCTCGTCGACCTGCATGGCGCCGAGGATCGAGAGGTCGATGTGCCCTCCCCGGATCATCGCGAAAGAGTCCGCCGACGAGAAGAACGACGCGCCCGGGCGGATCGTCACGGTCTCCTTGCCGGCGTTGATCAGGTCGGCGTCCACCTCGGCCTCCCTCGGATAGGGACCCAGGCCCAGGATGCCGTTCTCGGATTGGAGGATGACCTCCATGCCCTCGGGAATGTGGTTGGCGACGAGCGTGGGCATGCCGATGCCGAGGTTGACGGTGTAGCCGTCGCGCAGCTCCCGGACCGCGCGGCGGATGATCCCTTCGCGGGTCAGCACGGCGGCACGACTCGTTTGCCGGGTTCCGGGTTCCACGTTTCAGGTTGCAGGGGGCTCCGACCTGAGACCTGAGACCTGAGACCTGAGACTCTCATTTCCTCACCGTGCGCCTCTCGATCCGCTTCTCGCGGGGGGCGACGACCATGCGGTTGACGTAGACACCGGGCGTGTGGACGCACTCGGGATCGAGCTCCCCGACTTCCACGAGCTCCTCGACCTCCGCGATGGCGATCTTGCCCGCGGTGATCGCCATCGGGTTGAAGTTGCGCGCGGACTTGCGGTACACGAGGTTCCCCAGCCGGTCTCCCTTCCACGCAGCGACCATCGAGAAGTCGCCGACGATCCCGCGCTCGAGAAGATAGTCGCGCCCCTCGAAGCTGCGCGTCTCCTTGCCCTCGGCTACCAGCGTGCCCGCCCCCGCCGGCGTGTAGAAGGCCGGGATTCCGGCCCCTCCGGCCCGCATCCGCTCGGCGAGCGTGCCCTGCGGCACGAGCTCGACTTCGAGCTCGCTCGAGAGGAACTGGCGCTCGAACTCGGCGTTTTCGCCGACGTAGGAGGAGACCATCTTGCGGATCTGTCGTGTGCGCAGAAGCTGACCCAGGCCCCAGTCGTCCACGCCGCAGTTGTTCGAGACGATCGTCAGGTCCTTTACGCCGCGCCGCACGAGCGCGGCGATGAGGTTCTCCGGGATGCCGCAGAGACCGAAGCCGCCGACCACCAGCGTGGCGCCGTCGAAGACGTCCCGCACGGCTTCGTCGGCGGACGCCGCGACCTTGCTCTTCATCCGGAGGCGATGATAACCGAGGGAGCCTTCAGCTCTCGACCGTCAGCGGTCGGCGCGCGCGACGGCGATGAACTCGGCGACGTCGAGGTCGGCCGACGCCCCCGGGAAGGCCTGCAAGCGCGCGAATCGTTCCGCGCCCTCCCGAGAGGGCGGCAACACCACGGTGTCGATCGCCTCGACCGCGAAGCCCGACGCGGCGAAGAGGTCGTCGAGCGTCCTCCGCGTGAAGAGCCGCAGGTGTGTTCCGGAGAGGAGCGAGTACGGAACGTAGTCGAAGCGGCCGCGGATCAAATCGTCCACGATGGACCAGTGCCCGGCGTTGGGAACCGACGCGACGACACGGCCGTTCTCCGAAAGCCACGGGCGCACGCGCGCGAGCGCCTCGGAGGGATCCGCGAGGTGTTCCAGGACGTCGCCGAAGAGGATCGCGTCGAAGCAGCCGGTGAAATCCTCCGCGACCTCCTCGAGGCGGCAGGCCAGGACCTGATCGTAGACCCGGGCCGCGGCGGCGGCGTCTTCGGGGTCCGGCTCGATGCCCACGATCCGCGTCACGCCCCGGGCGCGAAGCGCGGGTCCCGTGGCCCCGCGGGAGCATCCCGCGTCGAGCACCGTGCGGGCGGTGAGCGGCACCCGGGCGGCGAGGTCCTCGCGCGGCGAGGCGTCCATGGCGCCATAGCGGTGCAGATAGGCCCCGGGGTCGAGCCCAACGGAGAGGCCCCGGGCGTGCGCTTGGCGGGGCACGTCGCGCAGGGGCAGGC
>JBASRI010000103.1:0-5655 GCA_049273755.1 Thermoanaerobaculia bacterium | reverse complement strand
GGAGCGAGCCCGGCTTCCTGGCGCCGGCCGCGGGCGACGTGCTCGCCTCGGGCGTCGCCCACGAGGCCCGCTGGAATTCTCCCTGCGGCGCGCGCCCGGACGCCGACGAGATGGAGCTGCTCCTGTCGGTCGACGGCGGGCTCACGTTCCCCATCCGTCTGACGGCCGAGCTTCCGCGCTGCGCCTCGGCGTTCCGTTGGAAAGTCCCCGCGCTCTCGGCCTGGCACGCTCGTCTCGGGGTGCGTATGGGACACGAGGGCCGGCGCGAGACCGAGCGAATCGCCTTCGTCAGCGAGGAATTCCGGATCGCGTCGGCCGAAACCTCGCCGACGGCGCGCCTGGTGCGCGGCCCGTCCGAGTGGTGGACCGAGCAGGCGCTGCTGGAGATCGGGCCCGAGGGTCTCCTCGGCGGATCTCTCCGCGGCGCCCCCGAGCGCCTCCAGTCTCCGTCCGAGGATACGAACCTCGAGGGGCCGCGGCACGGGTTCCGCGAAGCGCCCGCCACCTCCGAGACGAAGCTCGAACCTTCGGCCACCGGCGTGATCCGTTGCGCCGGGAGCCTGCCGCCGCCACGGCGCGGCGCCCCCCTTCCGCTACGGGAGTAGACCGCCCTTCCTCTCTGCGATTCCATCGAACGAAGGAACGGAGGAAGGAAGATGAACGGGAGCTCTCCGCGCCGGCTCGCCGGCGTGTTATCGATTGTTTTCGGAATTCTCGTTTCGGCGACCGCGGTGGCTCAAACGGCTGCCACGCCGGCGCCGACGCCCTTGCCAACGCCGGTGCCGAAGGTCGAAGAGAACATCGTCGTGTCGGCGACCAAGATGCCCGAACCGGAAGTCGACGTCCCCCACTCCGTCTCGGTGATCCAGGGCGAGGAGCTGCGGCGCCGCGGCACGCGGACGGTCGCCGACGCGCTCCAGGACGTCGTGGGCCTGGACACCGGCAACGGCTCGGACAACGGGCCTCGCTTGGCGAACATCGGCGTTTACGGCATCAAGGAGTTCGATGCGCTGATGATCACCCTCGACGGCGTGCCGATCGGTGGGCCCTTCAATCCCAATCTCGCGATGATTCCCGTGGATGACATCGACCGGATCGAGATCGTGCGAGGCCCCCAGGGCACTCTCTACGGCGTCTCGGCGTTTGCCGGAATGGTCTCGATCTACACCCGGCACGGCACGGGCGGAACCTGGGGAAGCGCCAGGATCGGCGGCTTCGGCGCCTTCGAGCAGGGCTACGGCGACGTCAACGTCGGCCACGAAGTCTCACCGGGGTTCACGCTGCGGCTGAACGGCTCAGTCGCGCGCGGCGACGGCTGGCAAGACTTCACGGACTTCAAGCGCGACCAGCTCCGAATCTCGGTCGAAAACGTCTGGGGACAGACGAAGATGACGACCTCGTTTCTGTGGATGCGAGATACGAACTTCTGGGGCTCGCCCGTTCCGGTGGACGCCGGCCAACCGATTCCCGGATTCCAGGCCGACCGCAACTATGCCATCGGAAATGCCCGGGTGGACCACCACATCCTCGGCCTCTTCAACACGATCACGACCCCGATTTCGTCGGCCGTTACGTTCGAGAACGTCCTAGGCTGGACGCAGGACGAATCCGGCCAGATCCGATCATGGGTGAGCTCCGTCGACGGCAATCAGGCAACGGCGATGGGGATCTCGCTCTACCCGAAGGAGCAGGTCGTCTACGACGACGCCCATGCGATCTTCTCCTTCAACGCAGCGGGGACACACCACCTCGTCGGCGGCGCCGCGATCACCTGGGGCAAGACCACCGCGGAAGGGCACGGCTTCGACTTCGACTTCCAGATCGTGCCGCCGTTTGTGCCGACTTACGGGACGATCCCGTTCGGCGACAACCGCAACTTCACCGACCGCCGGACCTTCTTCGGGATCTACCTCAACGACTCCTGGACGCCGGTGAGCTGGTTCACCCTCACCTTCGGCGGCCGCTACGACTTCACGTCCGAGTCGCTCCACGTTTTCGCGCAAGAGATCGGCGCCCCCAACGCCACCGTCGTGGACGACTCGCGTGACGATAACAAGCCGTCCTGGGGAGTCTCCGGGCTCTTCCGCATCGTCGACCGGCCCTCGGGCAACCTGACGGCCGTCAGCCTTTACGGGGCCGCGCGGCGGAACTTCAAGCCAGCAGCCCCCAACCTCACGGAGGCGGAGAACGCCCACATCTTGAACCCCGAGACCACGAACACCCAGGAGGCGGGCCTCAAGACGCTCTGGCTCGACGGCGCGCTGTCGGTCAACGTGACCTGGTTTCACATGATCTTCGAGAACCTCGTCGTCGGCATCCTGACGCCCGCCGGGCCGGCCCTAACGAACGCAGGCTCGGAGCGCTTCCAGGGAACGGAGATCGAGGTTGGATACGCGCTGCCGTTCCTGCAGGGGCTGTCGGTCTACGGCGGCTACGCCCACCACGACTCGCGCTTCAAACAGTTCACGTTCTTTACGCCCGACGGCACGTTCCGCGACGTCAGCGGGAAGCGGCTGGAGCTGGACCCCCGCGACCTGTGGAACTTCAAGGTCGTGATGGCGCCCACCAAGGGCCCGGGCGGGTTCGTCGCCCTCCGCCACCAGAACCAGCGGCCCCTCACCCGGCGCAACACGTTCTACACGCCGTCCTTCTACCAGGTGGATGCCGGCGTGACGTACGACCTCTTCGAGAAGTTCCGGATCGCGGTGATCGGCCGCAACCTGAACGACTCGCGGCACTACACCACCGAGAGCGAGATCGGCGACAGCCAGTTCTATGTGGCGCCGCCGCGGGGCGTGTCGGCGGAGCTGACCGTCCGTTTCTAGACCCAATTCGACCTCCCCTCCCTCCGCCCGCGCGGGGGAGGGGAGGTCATTTCGAGGGCGGTACTTGACGCCCAGCCGATCGAACAGGAACGCGTAGACGTCCACGGACTCGCCGATCTTCTCGTCGAGCGAGCTGCCGATGCCGTGGCCCGACGCGTTGCTCGTGCGAAGGAGGATCGGCTTCCCCGACGAGGTCGCCATTTTTCGGCACCCTGCTAATCTCTGCGCGCCATGGCGGCTCCCCGGGACGTCCACTCCCACGCGAACCCGGACCGGGCGCGGGTCCGCCACGCGGACCTCGAGCTGACCGTCCGCTTCGACCGCCGCATCCTGGAGGGCAGCGCGACGCTCTCCTTCGACCGGCGGGATGCAGCCGCATCAACCCTCGACCTGGATACGCGAGGCCTCGACATCGCCGCGGTCGAGGCGCCCGAGGGCGCCGGTTGGAAGAAGGTCCCGTTCGAGCTGGGTCCGCCGGATCCGATCCTCGGCGCGCGGCTCTCGGTCTCGCTGCCGCCCGGGGCCGACCGCGTGCGGATCTCCTACGCGACGCGCCCGAGCGCCTCCGGTCTCCAGTGGCTCACGCCCGCACAGACGGCCGGAAAGGCGCATCCCTTCCTCTTCTCGCAGTCCCAGGCGATCCACGCGCGCAGCTGGGTTCCCATCCAGGACACGCCGCAGGTCCGGATCACGTTTTCCGCGACGGTCCGCACGCCGCCGGAGCTCTCCGCCGTGATGGGCGCCGACGGAAATCCCGAGGGCGGCCGCGGCGGGATCTATCGGTTCGCGATGCCGCAGCGGATTCCGGCCTACCTCCTGGCCATCGCGGCTGGCGACATCGCGTTCGCCCCGCTCGGCCCCCGGTCGGGCGTCTACGCCGAGCCCTCGATCGTCGCGCGGGCGGCCTTCGAGTTCGCCGACACGGAGAAGATGATGGAGGCGGCCGAGCGGCTCTACGGCCCGTACCGATGGGACCGCTACGACATCCTTGTCCTTCCGCCGAGTTTCCCCTTCGGCGGCATGGAGAACCCCCGGCTGACGTTCGCGACGCCGACCGTCCTCGCGGGGGACCGGAGCCTCGTCTCGCTCATCGCGCACGAGCTGGCGCACTCCTGGTCCGGCAACCTCGTGACGAACGCGACATGGAGCGACTTCTGGCTGAACGAGGGCTTCACGACGTACATCGAGCGTCGGCTGATCGAAGAAGTCTTCGGACCGGAGAAGGCGGCGATGGAGGCCGCGCTCGGGCGCCAGGACCTCGACGACGAGCTCGAGCGCCTCGAGGATCGCGACGAGATTCTGCACATCGATCTCTCGGGCCGCGACCCGGACGACGGCGCGACGCGGCTTCCGTACGAGAAGGGCTCCCTGTTCCTGCGCTTCCTCGAAGAGCTCGTGGGCCGCCGGCGCTTCGACGACTTCCTGCGCGGTTACTTCGACCGGTTCGCCTTCCAGAGCATCGTCACCGCGGATTTCGTGGCCTACCTGCGCCAGCACCTCCTCGCGTCCGACGCGCGGGCCGCGAGCCGCGTTGCTCTCGAGGATTGGATCGAGAAGCCGGGGCTGCCAGCCGTCGCGCCGCGCCCGGTCTCACGCGCGCTGGCGGAGGCGAAGGCGCAGTCCGCCGACTGGCTCGCCGGCCGGCTCGCGGCCTCCAAGATTCCCTTCGCCCGCTGGACGACGCAGGAGCGGCTGCAGTTCCTGCGGAGTCTGCCCTCGCCACTCGCGGTCGAGCGGATGGGGGAGCTCGACGCCGCTCTCGGTCTGACCCGCGCGGGCAACGCCGAGGTCGCCTTCCAGTGGCTCCTGATGGCGATCCGGGGAGGTTACGCCCCCGCCGACCCTCGTCTGGAGGGGTTCCTGGTGTCGATCGGCCGGCGCAAGTACATCAAGCCGCTCTACGAGGAGCTCGTGAAGGCGCCGGAGGGGCGGGAGCGGGCGCTTTCCATCTACCGGAAGGCGCGGCCGGGTTACCATCCCATAGCGGTGGACACCGTGGACCGCATCGTCGGGTGGAAAGGATGAGCGCTCAACTTCCGGATTCCCCCTCCGCGCGCAGAATCGCGAGCGCCTGTCCGCTCGACTGTCCGGACGCCTGCAGCCTCGAGGTGACCGTGGAAGACGGCCGCGTCGTAGCCGTCGGCGGGTCCCACGCCAACCCCGTCACCGCCGGCTACATCTGCGCGAAGGTTCGCCGGCTTCCCGAACACCTCTACGGACCGGCGCGCATCCCGCATCCGGGCATCCGCGTCGGACGCAAGGGGGAGGGGCGGTTTCGCCGGGCATCCTGGAACGAGGCGCTCAGCCTCGTCGCCGAAAAACTGACGGCGGTTCGCCGGACGCGCGGCGGCGAAGGCATCCTTCCATTCTCCTACGGCGGCTCCAACGGCTACCTGTCCCAGGACACGACGGACGCGAGGCTGTTCTTCCGGCTCGGCGCCTCTCGCCTGGCCCGCACCGTCTGCGCCGCGCCCTCCGCCAGCGCGGCCCGCGGGCTCTACGGAAAGATGACGGGAATCGCGCTGCCGGACTACGTCCACGCGAGGCTGATCGTTCTCTGGGGCGTGAATCCGTCGGTCTCGGGTATCCATCTGGTTCCTTACATTCAGGAGGCGCAGAAACGGGGCGCACGCCTCGTCGTCGTGGACCCGCGGCGTACGCGCCTGGCCGGGCGGGCCGATCTGCACCTGGCGGTTCGGCCCGGCGCCGACCTCCCGCTCGCCCTCGCCGTGATCCGCTGGCTCTTCGCCAATGGCCGCGCCGACCGGTCCTTCCTGGCCGCCCACGCCACGGGCGCCGAAGAGCTCGAGCGCCGCGCCGCCTCCTGGAC
>JBASRI010000070.1:0-3508 GCA_049273755.1 Thermoanaerobaculia bacterium | reverse complement strand
CTCGATGGGAAGGGCCGCCTCTGGGTGGCCGACTTCGGCAATTCGCGCCTGCGCGTTTTCGATTCGGCCGGCGGCTACCTCGGCGGCTGGGGCGGAAAGGGCGCGGGCACGCATGCCTTCAACAATCCCACCGCGGTCGCGATCTCCGGCGACACGGTCTACGTGGCCGATACCTGGAATGGCCGCGTCGAAGCCTTTTCGCTCGCCGGCGAGCCGAAAGCGGTAGTCGCCGGTCTCTACGGTCCGCGCGGCGTGGCCGTGGGCCCCGGAGGCGCCGTCTTCGTGTCGGACACCGGCAACAGCCGGCTGATGATCTACGACGCGAACCTGAAGGAGGGGCGCGCCGCCGGCTCGCCCGGGTCGGGCCCGGAGCAGGTCTCGGATCCGGTCGGCATCGTCGTGGGCCCGTCCGGCGCGGTCTACGTCGCGGACGTCAACAACCGGCGCATTCAGGTCCTCGACGGAAAGGGACGGTTCGTCGGGCATTGGGCCGTTCCGGGCTGGACGTCTCCGGGAGAGCCGTTCCTCGCCGTCGGCGGCAACGACACGATCTACGTGAGCGATCCGGCCGGAAGCGCCGTGCTCGCGTTGACCCGCAACGGCAAGCTCCTGCGCAAGTGGGACGCGGACGACCAGGGCCGCAAGCTCGTGGCGCCGACGGGCCTCGCGCTGGACCCCGGCGCGGGCGTGCTCTACGTGGTCGACAAGGGGGCCAGCACGGTCTTGAAGCTCTCGCTTGCGGAGAAGAAGGCGAAGTGAACGACTCGACCGCGGCTTCGCCCTCCGCGGCCCGGCCGCCCGCGGCCTGGTTGCTCCTGCTCTCCGCGATCGCCCTGGCGGCGCTCCTCTCCCGTTTCTGGGCGCTCGGGGAACGTCCGCTTCACCATGACGAGTCCATCCACGCCTACCAGTCCTGGACGCTGTCCCGCGGCGGCGACTGGAAGTACGACCCCGCGTACCACGGGCCGTTCCTCTACTACGCCAACGCGCTCGTTTACAAGCTCTTCGGCGCGACCAACGCCACGGCGCGCGTGCTGCCCGCGGCCTTCGGCCTCATCCTGATCGGCTTCGCGTGGCCGCTGCGTCGCTGGATCGGAAACACGGCGGCGCTGGCCTACGCCGTCCTCGTCCTGACCTCCGCGCATTTTTCCTACTTCTCGCGATTCATCCGCGAGGACCTCTACTCGCTCGTCTTCACGCTCGGCACGATTCTCGCCTTCCAGAGATTCCTGGAGACCGACCGCTCGAGTTGGCTTCTCTTGTCGGCCACCTTTTTCGCGCTCGCCGGCGTGACGAAGGAGAACGCCTACATGACGGGCGTGCTGTTCGTCGGCTACGGGATCTGGTGCGTCCTCCGCACCGCCACCTCCCCCGCCGGCCCGAAGCCCGCCGAGGCTCTGCGCCTCGCGGCGTCGTGGGTCCGGGCGCACCTTCTGCCCCTTCTGTCGGCCGGGGTTCTCTTTCTCGTCATCTGGGTCGCGATGTACACGGCCTTCGGCAAGCACCCCGGCGACTGGTGGGCGATCGACAAGGCCGTCCGGTACTGGATGGGCCAGCATGCGATCGCCCGCATTCCGGGGCCCTGGTGGTACTACTTCCCGCAGCTCGCGTACTACGACACGGCGATCCTGCTCGCTGCGGCCTTCGCGTTCCGGTGGAGCGACTGGAAGAGCGACCCGCTTCTGCGCGCGGTCTTGAACTTCGCGGTCCTGCTGATCTTCGTGGCCGTCCTCGGGCACTTCGTCCCGGCGCTGTCGCTGGGCCAATTTCACACGGTGATCGCGACCTTCCTCGTGGCGCTCGTGCTCGCTCTCTTCGAAAAGCCGCGGCCGCAGTCGACCCTCTCGCCGTTTCTCCAGTTCGTCGCGTACTGGGCCGTGGGCTCGCTCGGGATCTACGCGTGGGCGCGCGAGAAGGTGCCGTGGCTGACGGTCCACCCGCTTCTGCCGCTGACCATCGTCGCCGCTCTCGGCGTGGCGCGCCTCTGGAGCCAGCGGCGGCGGCCGTTCGCGAAGGTGGCGCTCGCCGCCGTCGCGGCGCTTCTCGTGGTCAACGCGTCGGGCGCGTACCTGGCGAGCTTCCGTTATGGCGCCCACGACCTCGAAAAGCAGCCCCGCCACGCCGAGATGCTCGCCTACGTCCAGACCTCCGAGGACCTGGTGCGCGCGCTCGGCGCCGTGGACAAGGCCCGGGCCCGCGTTCCGGCCGGGCAGAACCTGATCACGGTCGCCGGCGAGTCGGCCTGGCCGCTGACGTGGTATCTGCGCGACGTGCCGACGGCCTGGGCCTCGCGCATCGAGCAGGCCTCGACCCCCATCATCGTCGCCGACTGGGACCCCGAGGGCGCCCTGGAGAAGCAGCTTGCGCCGAAGTACGACGCCAGGCGCGTCCCGATCCGGGCGTGGTGGTTCCCGGAGCCGAGGACGGAGGGTGGGCGGATCCGGCCCGGACTGCGCGACTTCATCCGGTGGTGGCTCTTTCACGAGATCTGGAGCCCGATCGGGTCTCAGGACGCCACGTTCTACGTGCGCAAAGACCTCGGCGGCTCGGGGGTCCTCGAGCCGATCCAGCTCTCCGTTCAGGACACCTCCGCCCGCGATTACCCCAACGAGGGCATCGACCTTCCGGCGCCGCGCGTCTTCGGCTCGGCGGGCTCGGAGCCCGGCCAGCTCAACGAGCCGCGGGGCGTGGCCACGGACGCGAGCGGCAGCCTCTACGTGGCCGACTCGAAGAACAGCCGCATCGACGTCTTCGACGGCAACGGCGCGTTCCGGCGGGCGATCGGCTCTCCCGGCGAAGGCGACGGGCAGCTCAAGGAGCCGTGCGGCGTCACGGTCGGGCCGGATGGAACCGTCTACGTCGCGGACACGTGGAACCACCGGGTGGCCCGCTTCTCGCCCGATGGGCAGTGGCTGGGCCACTGGAAGGCCGCCGATCCGGGCTTCTTCGGCCCGCGCTCCCTGGTCCTTTCGAAGGGCTCGCTCTACGTG
This sequence comes from Thermoanaerobaculia bacterium, assembly GCA_049273755.1. Classification (GTDB taxonomy): domain Bacteria; phylum Acidobacteriota; class Thermoanaerobaculia; order UBA5066; family Gp7-AA6; genus DAHUXD01. The sequence continues at coordinate 518 of JBASRI010000070.1, read as the reverse complement.
GCCGACACGGGCAACAAGCGGATCGTCCGCTTCGACGCCGACGGGAAGATCGCGGGAGCCTGGGGCGGCGCGGGCGCGGATCCGGGCCAGTTCGTCGAGCCGGTCGGTGTGACCGCGGACGCCGCCGGACGCATCTTCGTCGCCGACACGGGCAACCACCGCATTCAGGTCTTCGACGGCGACGGCAAGTTCGTGCGCCAGTTTCCGGTGTACGGCTGGAAGGACTTCTACACCGAGCCGTACCTGGCGGTGGGCCCCGCCGAGAGCGTCTTCGCCACGGACGCGTGGAAGGGCCGCATCGCGCAGTACGACGTGTCCGGCACGCTGATCCGCTCGTTCAAGGCGGACGGGTTGAAGTCGCCCACCGGAATCGCGGTCGACGCGTTCGGGCGGGTCTTCGTCTCCGACCGCGGGACCGGCCGGGTCTTCTCGTGGGCGCTCACGGAGTTCCTCCGCTGAACGATGTCGTCCCGAGCGCGGCGAGGGACCCCTTTCGAGCAGTGTTGCGGCTTCTGAGG
>JBASRI010000067.1:0-4497 GCA_049273755.1 Thermoanaerobaculia bacterium | reverse complement strand
GCGGCCGGCGATCCCCTGCGGGAGCTCCGCCGCCTCTCTCCTGCCGTCCTCCGCGGCCGCCGCGTCGCCGCCGCCGTCCGCCCTCGCGGCGCTGCTCGGGCGTGTCGACCCAGCCGTCTTCGAGATGGCGGAAGGTCACGACGATCTCGGGCCGGCCCGCGCGGCTCTTCAAGAAGTCCACGATCCTGGCGCGCAGCTGCGCCGCCGGATCTCCGGTCAGCGTCGGGATCCGCTCCGCATCGAAGAGCACCATGCGGGTCCAGGCGACCTTCACGCGCTTTCCGTCGGCCCCCTCGAGCTCCATGACGAAGAGGTCGCGCTCGTGATCGAGCGCATGCTCGCGGTACTCGAGCTCGGCAAACGCCTCACGGCAGAGGTCCTTGAGGAGTGCGAGGTGCTTTTCCCCGCCCTCCAGCGTCTGCTCCATCGAGACCACGCGGTCTCGGAACATTCTCGTCTGGGCCATGGCTTATCCGATCGCCAGTCCGGCGTCCTTGAAGATCTCACGCGCGATGATCAGCCGGTGGATTTCGCTGGTGCCCTCGTAGATCTCGGTGATCCGCGCGTCGCGGAAGTTGCGCTCGACCGGGTACTCCTTGGTGTAGCCGTAGCCGCCGTGCATCTGCAGGGCCTTCGTGGTCACGCGCTGCGCCATCTCGGCGGCGTAGAGCTTGGCGACCGCCGCCTCCATGGAGAAGCGGCCGCCCGAGATCTTCGTCTCGTCCTTGACGGCGGCGGCCTTCCGGGTCAGGAGCCGCGCCGCGTCGATCTCCGTGGCCATGTCGGCGAGGTAGAAGCGCAGGGCCTGAAAGTCCGAGATCGGCCGTCCGAACGCCTTGCGCGCCTTGGAGTAGGAAACGGCCGCCTCGAACGCCTCCCGGGCGATGCCGACGGCCTGGGAGGCGATCCCGATCCGGCCGCCGTCGAGCGTCGTCATGGCGATCTTGAAGCCGTCGCCTTCCTCGCCCAGGCGGTTCGCGGCGGGCACCTTCACGTCCGTCAGGAAGATCTCGACGGTGCCCGAGGCGTTGACGCCGAGCTTGACCTGATGGCGCGAGCGGTCGAAGCCGGGCGTCGAGGCGTCCACGAGGAACGCCGAGATGCCGCGGGTCTTCTTCTCGGGATGGGTCATCGCGAAGAGCAGGCACACGTCCGCGGCCTGGCCGCAGGTGATGAACACTTTTTGCCCCGAGATGCGGTAGACGTCGCCCTCCCGGACCGCGCGCGTCTTCTGGTTGCCGGCATCGGAGCCCGCGTCGGGCTCGGTCAAGGCGAAGCAGCCCAGCTTCTCCCCTTTGGCCAGGGGAACCAGGAACCGCTTCTTCTGCTCGGCGTTGCCGAACTTGTCGATCGGGTCGCAGACGAGCGAATTATTGACCGACAGGATGACGCCCATGTTCGCGCAGACGCGCGAGATCTCCTCGATCGCGATCGTGTACGACACGGTGTCGATGCCGGACCCCCCGTGCTCGACCGGAACGGCCACTCCGGCGAGGCCGAGCTCTCCCGCCTTGTGGAAGAGGTCCTTGGGGAATTCCCCCGTCTGATCGATCACCGCCGCCCGCGGGCGCACGACCTCCTCGGCGAAGTCGCGGACCGCTTGCTGGAGCAGCCGCTGCTCTTCGGAGAGCTCCAGGTCCATGAGAGGCGGAGTATACGCCGGGGTCGCGGGTCAGGAGCTCCGAACGAAATCGAGGAGCGCGTCGGCGTAGCGCGGCCAGGAGGCGCGCTCCGAGGCGCGCGCGAGTCCGGCCGCGTAGAACCCGGGCTCGCGCTGGAGAACCGTCGCGACGGTCGAGGCCAGCGCCGCGGCGTCGCCCGCCGCGAAGAGCTCGCCCGTGACGCCCGGCTCGACGGACTCCTTCAGCCCTCCGACCGCCGACGCCGCGACCGGGCGCCCCGCGGCGAACGCGCGCGCGACGATGCCGCTGCCGGAGATGCGCCGATACGGAATCACCACCGCGTCGCACGCCGAGAGCCACAGGCCCATCTCCTCCTCGGGAACGTACTCGTCTCTCCAGAGGATGCGGTCGCGCACCGGGTTCGCCTGCGCGCGGCGCGTGAGCTCGGCCGCATCCGGAAACACCTCTCCGACCACCGCGATGCGCGCGCCGGTCTTGCGCGTGATCTCGGGCGCGGCGTCGAGCAGCAGATCGACGCCTTTGTAGCGGCGCACCAGGCCGAGGAAGAGGACCAGGGGCGCCTCATCCAGGCCCAGCCGCCGGCGCGCTTCGGCGCGCGAAGGGCCGGTCGCCTGCGCGACGGGGTGCGGCAGGAAGAGCGCGGGATGATCCGGTGCGAGCCGCCCGAGGCGGGCGCGGTCCTCGGCGGAATGCACGACGTACGCGTCCGCCGCCAGAAACGCCCCGAGAGCCAGGAACCGGCGGCCGGCCCCGCCCTCGTGGTCCTCGACGTTGTGGCAGAGCAGCACGCGCCGCGTCCGCGGCGAGAGGCGGGCGAGCCTCCGCAGCAGCGCCCGCACGGGCAGGCCCCAGAACGCGGTCCACCAGGGAATGATCAGCGCCGCCGGGTGCTCGGCCGCGATGGCCTCGGCCGTCCGTTTCCATGAAAGCGGCGAGCGGTAATCGAAGACGGGTCGAGCCGCGGTGGGCGCGAGACCGGGATCCACGTCGAAACGGCGGGGGTCGAGCCAGCGCGGATAGCGGCGCGAGAAGGTGAAGTAGGAGACGGGGCCGCGCCGCGAAAGCTCTTCGACCAGCAGCGCCGTCTCACGGGCGATCCCTCCGCGGTCGGGGGGCGCCGGCCCGAGGATCGCGATCAAGGCCGCGGCGGTACGGTGCGCGGCGACGCCGCGTCGCAATCGGGATAGCCGGCCGCGAAGCGGATTCCCCCCGCCAGGTGCTCCAGGAAGAGCGGCTCCGCATAGCTCCCGCGGGTGTGGCCGAGCGCCGTGTACCAGGTGCGACCGCCCTCGAAGTAGCGGCACCAGGAGATCGGATGGTCCGTCCCCATCGCGCCCCCTCCGTAGGTCGATTCGTCGAGCGTGACGAGGACGTGGACCGTCCCGCGCGGGTTGTTGGTGAAGTTGTACCACTCGTCGGTGCGGGGCCAGCTCTCCGGAAGCGCACGGGTCGAGGCGTGAACGAGGTCCTCGACGCGCAGGCGCGCCGGCTGGATCGCCGGATGGCTCGCGAACTCGGCTCTGACCAGCGCCCGAAACCACTCCGAGCCGTGCTCGGTGTCGCTCGCCGAATGGACGCCGACGAACCCGCGGCCCGAGCGGACGAGCCGTCCACCGAAGGCAGGCCCCGGGGAGTAGGCAACGCCGGCCGAAGGGCGGCGGTAACCCTGCAGCGCCGCCTCCTGCCCCGCGTCCAGCACGTCGCCCGTGGTCAGGAGGAAGAGGACGGCGTCGTAGGGCGAAAGCCCGTCGTCGGTGAAGCGGGCGGCGTCCTCGGTCGCGTCCACGGCGAAGCGGCCGTCGGCGCCGAGCCTTCGGACCGCGTCGATGGCTTCGGGAATCGAGTCGTGGCGGAATCCCGCGGTCTTCGTGAAGACTACCACGCGGCGATGGGGAGCCTCCGCAACGGAAGCCGGGGCGCCCGCCGAAAGCGCCGCCGCCGCGAAGAACGCCGTCAGCGCCTCACGGACAAGCGAACGCACCGGTGTCCTGGAGCGGCTCGAATGCGGTGCCAAGCGGGTTCTCGTAGATGCGCAGCGTTCCGTTGGTCGTGTCGGTGACGGTCAGGATGACGTTGACGTTGGTCAGGCCCCCGGCGAACACCCAAAAATGGTTCGACGCGGTGCCACAAGCGTTGAGGACCTTCACGACGACCTCGATGTTGGCGGCGTTGAAGAACCAGAAATAGCCGGAGTCGTTCGTCAGCGGTGCCCCGGTGCCGGAGCCGCTGGCTCCCGCCGCCGTCCTCCAGGTCGCGGTCACGCGGAAGCGGCCGCCGTTCAGGCACAGGGTGCTCGCGTTCGGCACACACGGTCCCGGAGCGGCCGGCGCGATCCACGGCTGCACCGCCGGAAACGTGACGCGAAACGAACCGTCGAGCGTGGAGTTGTTGACTACGTCGCAGTCGTCGCTGATGTTGGTGCCGCAGGCGCCGAACTCCTGTCCCGCCACTCTCAGATCCGCCGTGACCGCGGGCGAGCCGGAGCTTCCTCCGCCCGTGCCGCCGGCGACGTCCTTTTCGTAGACGAAGTTGCCCTGCGGCGCGTCGGAACAGGGGGCGGGATCCGGCGTTGCGCTGACCTGCTCCCGCGTGTAGATCTGTGGCTCGCCGCCGGGGTAGCTCAAACGGTAGAGGATCGTCCCGCCCTGGTGGGCGACGTCCGCGGTCGTCCAGCCTAGGAAGACCGAGCCGCTGGGCGGGTCCTGGGAAAGCTGGACGAGCGTGTAATCGCTGACGGTGCCGGTGGCGAGCAGCGTCGAGCCCAAGGTGCGCGGGAAGAGGCTCGGATTCGGAGTGGGCCCGTTGCAGGTGGACCGCTTGTAGTTCCAGATCGCTTCGAGGGACGTCGCCGAAG